>NZ_JAUMUL010000003.1 GCF_030530635.1 Actinomyces sp. | reverse complement strand
TGACAGTAGGTCCTCTCAATCAGGGCTTACACAGACCATTGAACACGCCCTCTTCTCAGCCTCCAAGGCAGACGGGAAACGGTTATATCAGCACCGATCCTGCGAGGCCCTCATCCCCAACGCACGCTCCCACGCCGACACCCACCCCCTGGAATCAATCATCTAGGTAGCCCGCCTCTACCGGGCACGCCAGCAGGTCGTCGATTACCTCGATACCGTTGACGCGGCCACCGACCACTCCAGTTGGGAGATCGACATCGTCCCCAATGTCGACTCCCTAACGCAGGTTCACCACGTCGGCTGACCGCCGCGCGCTCGCCTGCTGAGTGCTGGACAGCAGTCCCCTGAACGCCACCCGCTAAGCACCTCGAATTCGTGTCGGAGGTCTGTGAGAGGCTGCGGGCATGCGGATCCTCCACACCTCCGACTGGCACCTCGGGCGCACCTTCCACGGCCGGGTGCTCGACGACGCCCAGGCAACCTTCGCCGACCACCTGATCGAACTGGTCGACTCCGCGCAGGTGGACGCCGTCGTCATCTCCGGAGACGTCTATGACCGCGCCATCCCACCCACCGCCGCCGTCCGCCTGCTCGATGACACCCTGTGCCGCCTGGCCGACCGCACCCGCGTGGTACTCACCCCCGGCAACCACGACTCCGCCCAGCGGCTCGGCTTCGCCGCCTCCCTGCTGCGCGAGGGGCTGGACCTGCGCGTGCGCGTAGCGGACGTAGACCGCCCCGTCATCATCCCCGACGCCGCCGGCCGCCCCGGCCTGTACGTCTACGCCCTGCCCTACCTGGACCCGGACGCCGCCCGCGAGACCCTGCCCGGGCTGCTCTCCGAGCGCCTCGGGGAACGCACAGACGCCCCCGCCGCTCCGCCCGAGCCCCCCTCCCCCGCCGACGCCGAGTCCCCCACCGCCGACGGCCACCCGCTCCTGCCCCGCAGCCACGAGGCGGTGGTCTCCGGGGCACTGCGGCTGGTGGCCCGAGACCTGGCCTCCCGCCGCGCCGACGACGGCGCGCGGGTGCCCGCGCTGACCATGGCGCACGCCTTCGTCGTCGGCGGGCAGGCAAGCCCCGACTCCGAGCGGGACATCCGCGTCGGCGGAGTCGACTCGATCCCGGCGGGAGTGTTCGCCACGCTCGGCGGCTCACCGCTGGCCGGAGCCTCCGGCGGGCTCGACTACGTGGCCCTCGGCCACCTCCACCGCCCCCAGGAACTGCACGCACCCACCGCCGAAGCACCCCCGTCGGGCGCGGGCACCCCCACCCACCCGCGCCTGGCCTACTCCGGCAGCCCGCTGCCCTTCTCCTTCCCGGAGGCCGACGCCGCCAAGTCCTCCATACTGCTGGAACTGGGACCCAGCGGCGTCACCAGCCTGGAGCGGATCCCCACGCCCGTGCCCTACCGGGCCACCACGCTGCGCGGCACGCTCGAGGAGCTCCTCGCCCCCGCGAACACGATCCACTGCCGCGACTGGGTGCGCGTGGAACTCACCGGCCCCATGCTCCCGGACACCATGGTGCAGTTGAAGAAACACTTCCCCAACCTGCTGGCCTTCTCCCACACCCGCCCCGAGCAGTCCGAGCGCGAAACCATCACCGTCACCCGCGCCTCGGACCCGGTGGACGTCGCCGACCGCTTCCTTGCCGAAATGCTCGGGCACAACCCGACTCCCGCCCAGCACGCGGTCATGTCCGAGGCCTACGACGCCGCCCGCACCCACGCCCAGTCCAAGGAGGAACGCTGATGCGACTACACCGCCTGACCATCACCGGGGTGGGTCCATTCGCAGGCACCCAGACCATCGACTTCGACCGCTTCGCCGCCTCCGGCCGCTTCCTGCTGACCGGCCCCACCGGATCGGGCAAGACCACCATCATCGACGCCATCGTCTTCGCCCTCTACGGGGAAGTCGCCGACTCAGACGGCTCCTCCAAGCAACGGATCCGCTCCACCCTGGTGGCCGGCACCGACCCCAGCGAGGTCGAACTCGTCTTCTCCACCTCCGCCGGCGTCTACCGCATCCTGCGCACCCCCGAGTACATGCGCCCCAAACTGCGCGGAGACGGCACCACCAGGCAGAACGCATCCGTGAAGCTGTGGCGGCTGTCCGCCCCCGACGGCGCACCCGCCACCGAGCCGATCACCCGCATCGACGAGGCCGGCCAGGAGATCCGGCGAATCGTCGGCCTTGACCGCGAGCAGTTCACCCAGACCGTCATCCTGCCCCAGGGGAAGTTCGCCCAGTTCCTGCGGGCCGAGTCCAAACAGCGCCGCCGACTACTGCGCGACGTATTCGGCACCCGCATCTTCGACGATATGCAGGAGGCGCTGCGCGTGCGCGGTCGCGCCCTGGAGCAGCAGGTGGAATCCGCCCGCCAGGCGCTGCGCGCCCGCGCCGACATCCTGGCGCCGCTGCTTACCGACGCCGAGCCCGCAGCACAGCTGGAGGCCCTCGTGGCCGCCCACATGCCCGACGCCGAAGCCATCACCGCCATCGGGGCAGCCGCCGTGCAGGCCGCCACCGCTGCGGTCGAACCCGCCCAACAGGCTCTGGACGCCACCGCCACCGCCCACCAGGAGGCGACCGACGCCGTAAACGCCGCCACCTCCCTGCAAGAACGACTGGACCGGCGCGCCCGCCTGGTGGCCGAGCGCCAGCAGCTCGAAGCCTGCGCCGCCCAGGACGCCGCCGACGCCGCCCGCGCAGAGGCCGCCCGCAGAGCCGCCACCGTCATCCCCGTGCTGGCCCGCGTGCAGGAAGCCACCCGCACCGCCCACGACGCCCACCAGGCCGCCGTCAAGTTCCTGGCGGGCAACCGCCCCCTCGACACCGGCACCGAGGCCGGCCCAGGCACCGCGGCCCCGCTCACCATCGCCGAGTACGAGCCCGCCCGGTCATCGCTGGAAGGGCTCACCACCCTGATCCCGGCCGCCGACGCGCCCACGCCGACCGCCCCGGACTCCCCACATGCGCGCCCCGTCCTGGACACCCTCACCGAGGCCGCCCGTGCCATCACCGCGCGCGGCCACTCCCTGCGTACCCGGGCGGGGAGCCTCAGCGCCGTCGTCGAACTCGAAGACGGGCTGGACGCCCGTACCCTGGAAATGGAGGCGGCACGGCAGCGCCTCGCCACCAGCCAGGCGGACACCGACGCCGCCGCCACCCAGCTGGCGCAGCGACCCGCTCGGCAGGCCGAGCTGGAGGAGGCACTCGCCGCCGCGCGCGCCGCCCAGGGAAGGGTGCCCGAGCTGCGCGTGGAGCGGGCCGCCCGTGCCGAACGCCTTGAGGCCGCCCGGCGTGCAGATGCCCTGACCGCCCGGATCGCCGCCGCACAGGTCGGCGTCGAGTCCGCCACCGCCGCGGCACGTGAGGCCGGCGCCCTCGTGTCGCGGCGGCGCGAGGCGTGGATCAGTGCCACGGCCGGCTCAATCGTCACCGAGCTGGTCCCCGGCCGCCCCTGCCCGGTGTGCGGCTCAACCGAGCACCCTGCACCCGCCGTCCCCGGCCAGGAGACCATCTCCCGCGCGGAGGTTCAGGCCGCCGAGGCCGCCCAGCGCCAGGCAGACACCGACCTCGCAGAACAGGTCAAGAACCACGAGGCGCTCGTCGCCGAGCAGGCAACCGCCCGCGCCACCGCCGGGCAGGCCCCCACCACGGAACTAGCCCAGGCACTGGAGGACGCGCGCCGTGAACTCGACGCCGCGCAGCAGGCCGCCGCGCCCGCAGCGGAGCTGGAGTCCCAGCTTGCAGACTTCACCCGCACCACCGAGCAGCTGCGCACCCGGCTCGAACAGCAGCGGACCGAACTCGCCCAGGAAGGCGCCCGACTCGACTCGCAGGCAGAAGCACTCACCCGCGACCGGGAGCGCTGCCGCACCGCGCAGGGCGGCTACGAGTCCGTCGCCGCACACATGCACGCCCTGAGCGCCGCCGCCGACACCGCCGGGCAGCTGGCGGACCTACTCACCCGGGCAGCCGAGGCCACCAAGAGGGCCATGCACGCCCACACCGAGCTGGCCGAAGCCATCACGCAGGGCGGCTTCGCCTCCGCGGCCCAGGCCCAGGCCGCCTCCCTGAGCGGCCCCGAACTCGCCGCCCTGGAGCAGAAGGTCGCCGAGGTCACCGCCCGGCGCGAACGCGTCCGGCACGGCCTGACCCAGGATGAGACCATCGCCTCCCTCACAGGTGAGGAGACCGCCGACGTGGCCGGCGCCCGCGAGCGCCTGGCGGCCGCCGACTCCGCCTACCGCGCCGCAATGGAGGCGCTGGAACAGGCCGGCTCCCGCCGGGACCGCATCCAGGAGGCCGCCGACGGCGTCGAGCACGCCGCCACCGCCCTGGCCGCAACCGCCCAGGACTCCGCCGCGCTGTGGGAGGTGGTCGCCATCGCCTCCGGGCACAACGACGCCGCCACCCCGCTGGCCACCTGGGTGCTGCTGGAGCGCTTCAAGGAGGTGCTGGTATTCGCCAACCAGCGCCTGTCCCAGATGTCCGCGGGCCGCTACGAACTCGTCCACGTAGACGACGAGGCCGGCACCAGGAGCCGCACCGATCGCGGGCTCGGCCTCGGCATCATCGACCACTTCTCCGGCTCCGGGATACGCGGACCCAAGACGCTGTCCGGCGGGGAGACCTTCTACGTGTCCCTGTCCCTCGCCCTGGCCCTGGCCGACGTCGTCACGGCCGAATCCGGCGGTGTGACCATGGACACGCTGTTCATCGACGAGGGCTTCGGCTCCCTGGACCCCGAGACCCTGCAGAACGTACTGGCGGAGCTGGGCCGCCTGCAGGCCGGAGGCCGCACGGTCGGCATCGTCTCCCACGTGGAGGAGCTGCGCCGGCAGGTGGCCGACCGCATCGAAGTCACCCGCTCCCTCACGGGCTCCAGGCTGCGCGTCATCGCCTCCTGACCGCGCCACCGCCCGGACCCCGGGACCTCCTACGCCATCAGTGCCGGCCTCGCCGTGTCGCGAGCGCCGCGCGCTCGGAGACGTCAGGGGGTGGCGGCCAGTTCATGTGCGAGCGCCGCGCGCTCGGAGACGTCGTACCAAAGCAGGTCCGCATCGGCGGCACGCTCGAAGGCGGCCTCGTCCCCGGTGCGGGCGGCGCGCACATCGGCCTCCGCCTCCGCCTCATCCACCAGCAGGGCCGCCACCGACTCCCACTCGACAGCCGCGGTCACCTGAACCGTGCCGGGCAGGACGTCATCCTCCACCGGCACCTCCCGGATCTGCTCGTCATCAACATCCGCAGCGATCACCACGCGCCTGTCGGCCTGGTCCCGGGCACCGGGCTCAGCCAGCAGCAGCACCGAGCCATCGGCGGCGCACAGGCTCGCCGACACCTCCAGGCCCTCCTGGTCCTCCTCCGGGAACACCGCGGCCAGCGTGGGCGTGGCGGCGTGGGCGGTGCGGGCACTGATTCGGGCGGCGGCCAGATCGGAGGCCGTGGCGGGAAGGTAGACGCGCATGGAACCTAGTGTGCCCCAGGCGCTTAAAGCCCGAGGTCCGCTCCTAGCCCCGATTATCGGTAGGAAACCCCGGGGACCGGCGGTCGTTGTGGGCGATGTGCTTGGATTCGGAGCGTCGATGTGATGTGCTGCGGGTATGAATTGGGACAGCCTTCTGGCCGATCTGGAAAGCCGTTTCGATGCGGAACGACGCGCCGACGTCACCGCTGAGGCCGCGGACCTCGCCGAGGCGGAGATCGCCGCCCTGCATCTGTCCGATCGGCTGCGCGGCGCCATCGGCCGCATCGTCCACCTGCGTACACGCGGCGGGGCTGCGGTAGACGGTACGGTGCTGCGAGCCGAGGAATCCTTCCTGCTGGTGGACGAGGGGGAAGGCATCCAGTCGCTGGTGCCGCTGGGCGCGATCGCGTTGATCTCGCCCCTGCCAGGGCCTGCTCCGGATCCCACCCGTCGCCTTCGTCCGAGCATCCAGGGTGCGCTGCGGGAACTGGCGCGCGCCGGGACGCGCGTACGGGTGATCTTCGCTTCACAGGAGGTCGCCGGCCGCCTCGCCCGTGTCGGCGCCGACTACCTAGACGTCGTACGCGACGTCGTCACCCCCGGACATGCCGCCGGGACGATTACAATCGCCCTGGCGGTGATTGAGGTGGTCCGCAGCCGGTGACCGCGGATCACCCCGCCTCACCCGCTTACATCCAGGGACCTACGGCCTAGGACGTCTTGACGGACCCGGCGGCCACCATCTCCCGAGTAGCGGCCAGTTGCCGCTCTACATACTCGTCGAAGGCGCTCTCCGGCACCCGCCACAGATGGCGTGCCCCGACCTGGATGGCCGGTAGCTCCCCCGACTGGATCAGGGCTCTCACCCCCTGCGCAGAGAGCTGAAGATGCTCGGCTACTTCGGCTATGGTCAAGAACTTATCCGGCATGCCACCATCATCTCACTATCTTGCCGTATGCGCCATACTCTAACATACTTGTGGATAACCAATGATGCCCCCACAGCATCCAAGACCCTGTTAACGCCCTAGGAGGATCCCGTGAGCCAAGCGCAACGAGGCGCACTCAACCCCAGCTACTCCCGATCGCGACACGCTTCGTCCGGTCGCCTGCGCCGCCCCGGCTGGAAGGACCCACGGTTGGCCGGCGGTCTGGTGCTGATCGGGGCGGCCGTAGCGTTGGGCGCATGGGCTGTCGACGCCGCCGCAGATACAGAACAGATCTATGTGCTCACCCGGGACGTCGCACCCGGCACCGATCTGACAGCCGACGGGGTGCTGTCGCTCGTCGACGCCCACCCCGCAACGCCCGTTTACGTGGCTGCGGGCGCCCTCCCCTCCGAAGCCATCGCTACCCGCTCCCTCCAAGCAGGCGAACTTCTGCCGTCAGGCGCAGTCGGCACCGCATCTGATCTCGATCTGCGCTCGGTGGTACTTGACGTCGCTTCCGGCCTGCCCGCCGCGGCAGGTGCCGGCGACGTCGTCGACTTGTGGGAGCTGCCCTCGACTCAGGCCACCGCCCAGGAAGTGGGCTCAGCCGTTCTAGTCACTCAGGGCCTGCTGATCTCTTCCGTGGGGGAAACCGGAACCAGCCTGATCGGCGGCACCAGCGTGCAGGTGGAGGTGCTGGTCCCGCAGGAGGCGGTGGCCGAGGTACTCACCGCCGTCGGAGCCGGCGGCACGCTCGTACTCGTCCCCACGGGCCAGGGGCAGTGATATGACGGACACCCACAGCACCTCCGCCGCATCGACGCCGCGCGGCGTTCTGCTGGCATTAAGCGACGACGCCGACATCCTGCGCGCCATCGACACCCCCGGATCGGGAATGACGGTGGTACGGCGTTGTGCGGATACAGCCGAGTTGCTCAGCGCCGCTCTGGCTGATCTGGGCACTCTCGCAGTCATCGGAACGAGTTTCGACGACCTGGACCGCACCGTACTGGATCGGCTGAACCGGGCCGGTGTCACCGGGCTTCTGCTCGCACCCGAAGCCGATTGCGAACACTGGTCTGGCTTCGGGTGGCCGGTGGAGTCATCTGCTGCGACCCCCGCCGAGGTATGCGCACGACTGCAGGCGATCAGTCGCGGCCGACCACCCTCAGCCGAGAGATTCACGCCGGCTCCGGCGACCGGATCCGGGCTGGCGCTGCCAGTCGGCACCGGGCTGTGGGACGAGTTCGATGCCATCTCATCGTCCGAGCATCCGCAGCACTCGGCCCGGCCGGGCGTGGAGCACATGGGCGCCGCGGAACCCACATCCGCACGAGGCAGACTCGTGGTCGTCTGGGGTCCGCAGGGAGCGCCGGGGCGCACCACCCTCGCCGCGTCACTGGCTGCCGGACTCACCGGCGGCGCCATCCTGGTGGACGCCGACATTGAGGCGCCCAGCCTGACGCAGCTGCTCGGCCTGCCCGAGGACTCCTCCTCTCTGGCGACGGCGGCGCGCCTTGCGTCTCGCGGTCGCCTGGATGCTGAGACCCTGGACCGCATACTGGTACCGATCAGCGAGGGCCGGCGCCTGTTGACCGGCCTGGGGCGCCCAGGCCGCTGGCGCGAGCTGCCACCGGCGGCGATGTCAGAGGTTTGGGAGCAGTGTCGACACTCAGCCCCCTGGACGGTTGTGGATATCGCGGGCGGGCAGGTTGACGACGCCGTTGACGACTTCACGCTGGAGCCGGGGCGCGGCGCCATGGCCGCAGAGCTGTTGCGCAGCGCCGACGTAGTGGTGATGGTAGGCGCCGGCGATCCGATCGGCGTGCGTCGACTGTTGCAACTCATCGACGATCTGGACGGCACCCTGCGTCTGTCCGGGCGCATTGAAGTGGCAGTCAACCGGGTGCGCGCCTCGGCTGCCGGCCCGTCTCCACAGCGGGCAGTGCGTGAGGCCCTGGCGCGTTATGGAGGCGTGGAGGAGGTCACCGTGCTGCCCGAGGACGCACAGACGACGGACCGCTGCCTGATGGAGGGCCGACCCGTGCTCGAATCCGCCCCGACTTCACCGCTCGGGCGGGCACTTACCGAGCTGGTCGACCGAATCGACCCGCATTCGGGCGCCGCACTTAGGGCGGAACGAGCCTCCCGCGGCACGCATCTGCACCCTCTTGCCGCCCTGCTCCGGTCCTGGCGCCGGGAGCGCCCCGCCCAGGCCGCTGGGAATCCCGGTGGAGGCCGGACCGGAATCCCGGGGCAAAGGGCCGCGAGTCCGGAGACCGGCCCGGTCACCGAACTCGAGACGAAAGCCGTAGCGGTTGAAGCATCAACTCCGCCACCGCCACCACCGCCCCTGGAGGCGGATACCAAGATCGTCCCAGGACCCGCCTACGGCGCCTACGCGGCGACTCCGACCACTGCCGAGACCGGCACGGCGGTCGGCCGCGTCTCCCCGCGTCACCGGGGGAACGGACGCCACCGGGCCTGACCTTCCTGCACGCCCGGACCCTTTGGGGCGTTAGTCGGCGCGGCCGCGCGCATACGGGTACACGCCGGCCCCGCCCGGACAACATCGCAACCCGGGGCAGCCATAGCAGACAAACACAGCAGCAGAACCCCTTGACACCTCTACGCCCATCAGCCATAATTTAACATCATCAAACATAGTCAATGATGATGGAGGGGCATATGAGCGTGTCATCTGGACAGGCCTCGGCTGTGAGTGGACTGTATAGGCGCATGGCGCTCATAGGCGTCGGTCTGGTCTGCGCCGCACTGTCTACGGTGCTGGCAGCCTTGGCGGCATATAACGTCGGCCGTCTCCTGGAGCTCCCACCCGCCTGGTGGGGCACCTCCCAGCTCACCGCAGCCATCACCGGCATCGCCTGTTCAGCCGGCGCTGCGGGCGCACTGTGGCACGTGGTGTCCGTCATCCTCGCCCTGGTGGCATCCTCCGGAGTCGGACGGTCGACCGTAACCGGCCGGCGCACCGCACCCGGAGCCAACACCGCCAACCGGATGCTGCACCGCTGGGGCGCCCCCTTGGTGCGCCGGATCGCCGCGGGCGCAGTGGTTGCCGGAATCACCGCCGGCCCGGCCTTCGCCGCCATCGAACCTGACACTGATGACCTGGGCTGGCAACCGACCGTGACCGCAAGCGCCGAACCCGGTGCGGCAGACGACAATCGGTCGGCACCAACGTCGGAGCAGGCGCTGAACCCGACTTCCGAGGCCACCGGCACCGTCCCGGACCAGGCAGCGCCGACTGCCGCCGACCCTGTGGCTCCACGGCAAGACAGTGCCTTCCCCACACCCGACTCCGAGGTAGGTCCGCCGCTACTGCCGGGCGCCGGCCAGCCGGAGACGGAACTGATCGGGCCGTTGCTACCGCCGTCACGGCCGTCCGGCAAAGGCACCCCGGCCGCTGCCGACGGCGACTCGGCCGGCTCCTCACATAGCGTCACCGACGGCGAGTCCCTGTGGTCGATCACTGCCGATCTGCTGGGCGCGGACGCGTCACCGGCCGACATCGCCGGCGCCTGGCCACAGCTGTACCGGGCCAATGCCGACACGATCGGCACCGATCCCGGAGTCATCCATCCCGACACGCTCCTGACCGTCCCCACTTTCACCGACGAGCCCAATTCCTAAGCGTCAAGCCCCGCCACTCCGATGGCACCGCCACACCGCAGGAGAGACCGCATGCCAAGCCCAACCGTAATCGCCGACCCGTCGCGTACTGCCTCGACCGCACCATCTCAGCGCGATCGACTCACCGATTCCCGTCCCTCCCGCGCCCGGCGTCGCATCGGGCCGACGCCGCCCTCGGGTCCCGGCTCCCTCCGCCGCCTACCGGCCGGCTCGGCCGGCGGAACGGTGACTCGCCGCCCGAGCCTGGAAGGCTCACAAAGGCCACGGGAGTGGGACCGTATGGCCTTTCGCCCCGCTCTGGACAAGGCCGACAGGCACATCACCACCGGATCAGACGTCAACACCTCCAGGCCTACCACGACCGCCCCGCAGACCACGCCGGCCATGCCGGACCCCGCCCGCTTCGCCGCCGTAGTCGTGACCGCCGCCGCTGAGGTGCTCTCCGGTCAACGGCGGGCCGATAACCTCGCCCGGTGGACGACGCCGGAGCTATTCGCGGCGCTCGCCCGACGAGCCGGGCTGGCCAAGCGGCTCCTTGGTCAGGCGCCCACCCGGCCAAGACCGCGTTCGGTACACGCCCAGGAGCCCAAGCGCGGCACATGCGAAGTCACGATTCTGCTCGACGACGGCAACCGAGTACGAGCGGCGGCCGCCCGTCTGGAGGCCTTCCGGGGACGTTGGCTGCTGGCGGCCCTGGAGATCGCTTGATGCCGCAGCGCCGTCTCTCGGTGGTTCCTCACCGAGAGACGGCGCTGCGGCAGGATGCACCGGGGGCAGACTACTTGCGCCTCCTCCTGGCGGCAGCTCGGCGCTGTTTACGATTGCCCTGGCTCGAGGCCGACTCGCCCGTCCCGGCGGCGGCACCGGAGGCCGCCGTCTTGGAGGGCGCGTGTTCCCCGGCCGCAGGCGCCGGGGTGGCGGTGGCGGTACCGTCCTCAGCAGGGGCCGTGTAAGTGATGCGCCGGCTGATGGGTTCCTGTCCGGTGGTGCCCAGGACGGACCCTCCGGTACCCCGGCTGCGGGGCGCGCGCCGACTTACAGCGGCGGCCTTGTTATCCGTGTCTGAGGCCGACGTCGCGGCCTTGGCGGCGTCCTGCGCCTCCTCCCGCTCAGCAGCAGCCCTGGCCGCGGCGGCGTCAAAACGAGCGGCATTGGCGAAGACCTGCTCGACGGTCTCCTCCCGGATCCCCTCCATCATGGCCTTGAACATGTGTGCGCCCTCGTTGGCGTACTCCACCAGCGGATCGCGCTGCGCCATGGCGCGCAGTCCAATGCCCTCCTTGAGATAGTCCATCTCGTACAGGTGCTCGCGCCAGCGCTTGTCCACTACGGCCAGCAGGACGCGCCGCTCCAGGGTACGCATGGGTTCCTCCCCCAGCTGGGCGCGAGCGATCGGATTATCGTCCAGGCGCCGCTCGGCATCCTCGTAGGCCACGGCGGCATCATCGGTGAGCTCGGCGGTCAACCTCTCGGTGGACAGCAGATCACGACCGCCGGCATCCTCGATCAGATCCTCCTGGGTAACACTGACCGGATAGACGTGGCCCAGATCGCCCCACAGCGCATCCAGATCCCATTCATCGGGGCGGCCCTCCTGAGTACGTGCGGCAACGATGTTCCCGATGGCCTGGGCCCGGAAACTGACCAGCTGCGGCTCCAGGTCCTCACCGTCCAGCACGCGGCGACGCTCGGAGTAGACCTTCTCGCGCTGCTCGGTCATGACATCGTCGTACTTCAGGACGTTCTTGCGGATCTCGTAGTTGCGGGACTCCACCTGCCGCTGGGCGGAGGCGATGGCGCGGGTGACCATCTTCGACTCGATCGGAACATCGTCGGGGTAGGCGCCGGAGTTCATGATGCGTTGGGCGGCTCCGGAGGCGAACATGCGCATCAGGTCGTCCTCCATGGACAGGTAGAAGCGGGACTCCCCCGGGTCGCCCTGGCGCCCGGAGCGGCCGCGCAGCTGGTTGTCGATGCGGCGGGACTCGTGCCGCTCGGTGCCCAGCACGTACAGGCCGCCGAGCTCAACCACCTCGTCATGCTCCGCGGCACAGGCCTCCTGGGCTGCCGCAAGCGCCTCGGGCCAGGCCTTCTCGTAGTCCTCGGCGTTCTCCTCCGGGTCCAGTCCCGCCTCCTTCAGGGCGGTCACGGCGATGTGCTCGGCATTGCCGCCGAGCATGATGTCGGTACCGCGGCCGGCCATATTGGTGGCCACCGTGACGGCCCCCTTGCGGCCGGCCAAAGCGACCACGGCGGCTTCACGGGCGTGCTGCTTGGCGTTGAGCACCTCATGGGGCACGCCCTGTTCCTTCAGCAACTGCGAGAGCTGCTCGGACTTCTCCACGCTGGTAGTCCCCACGAGTACGGGTTGACCGGCCTCATGGCGTTCGACGATGTCATCGACAACGGCGGCCAGCTTGGCGGCCACGTTGGTGTACACCAAGTCGGGCTGGTCCACGCGGATCATCGGCTTGTTGGTGGGGATGGGGACCACGCCGATGCCGTAGGTGCCGGCGAATTCGGCAGCCTCGGTCTCGGCGGTACCGGTCATGCCGGAGCGCGAGCCCTCAGGATACAGCCGGAAATAGTTCTGCAGGGTGATGGTGGCCAGGGTCTGGTTCTCGGCCTTGATGTCCACGCGCTCCTTGGCTTCAATGGCCTGGTGCATACCCTCGTTGTAACGGCGGCCGGGTAGGACACGGCCCGTGTGCTCGTCGACGATGAGCACCTCGCCGTCGCGCACGATGTAGTCCTTGTCCAGGTGGAACAGTTCCTTGGCCTTGATCGCGTTGTTCAGGAAGCCGATCAGGGGCGTGTTCTCGGACTCGTAGAGGTTGTCAATGCCCAGATAGTCCTCCACGCGTTCAATGCCGGGTGCCAGCACGCCAACGGTCCGCTTCTTCTCATCGACCTCGTAGTCGCGGCCGGCGCGCAGACGCTGCGCTAGCTTGGCGAACTCCTTGTACCACTTGTTCACATCCCCGGTTGCGGGGCCGGAGATGATCAACGGGGTACGGGCCTCATCGATGAGGATGGAGTCGACCTCATCGACAATCACGAAGGCGTGTCCGCGCTGGACCAGATCCTCGGGCCGTTGGGCCATGTTGTCACGCAGGTAGTCGAAGCCGAACTCATTGTTGGTGCCGTAGGTGATGTCGCACTGGTACTGCTTACGCCGCTGGGCCGGATTCTGCGTGGCTAGCACGCAGCCGGTTGTCAGCCCCAGGAAGCGGTGGACCCGCCCCATGAGGTCGGACTGGTACTCGGCCAAATAGTCGTTGACAGTGACCACGTGCACGCCCTTGCCCGTAAGCGCCCGCAGGTAGGAGGGCATGGTGGCCACGAGGGTCTTGCCCTCACCGGTCTTCATCTCTGCAATGTTGCCCTGGTGCAGGGCGGCTCCGCCCATGATCTGCACATGGTAGGGGCGCTGGCCGAGCACGCGGTCCGCCGCCTCCACCACGGTGGCGAAGGCCTCGGGCAGGAGTTCGTCAAGGGTCTCCCCGTCGGTGTAGCGCTGTTTCAGCTCCGCGGTCTGCTCACGCAACTCGGCATCGGTGAACTCCTGATACTCCTCCGCAAGGGCCTCGACCTGAGTTGCGAGGGCGTCGAGTCTCTTGAGGGTCCGTCCCTCACCGATGCGAAGGATCCGATCGACGATCGACACGCTGCTTTCTCCCCTGGTAGCTGATGAGGTCTCGCCATGGCGCGGCGGCCGTGGCCGGCAAGACCCGTGCCCGGGCGGACCGGGCGCGAACGCCCTCATGGTATGTCATCGACCCAGCGCCGCTTCATGGCGCCTTGCACTATCGCTCACCGCTAAGACGATTTCCCACCGCACAGCTTCACCCGCCATCACCCGCCACAGTCCACAGTGGCGTTTCGAGGCGGCTTCTCACGCGCGCCTGTGGACGCTTCCCCCGACCGATCGCTCGTCGAACACGCCGGCGGCGCACACTGATGAGCATGCTGAATCCTCCTTTCGGCGTGCTGGCAGACGCGTTCAGGGTGGGCCTGCCCGCCACCTGTGCGGGCTGCGGCCGCTGGGACGTACCGCTGTGTGACGACTGCGCGGCCCTGCTGACCGCACCGCCGCACCGAGTTGAGCATGTAGATGCCGCCGGCGGCATGGAGGTATGGGCGCTCGCCGGCTACACCGGGCCGATGCGCTCCCTGGTGCTGAATTGGAAGAACGGCGCACGGGAGGACCTGAGGGAGGTCATGTCCGCCGCAGGAGAGCGCGCCGGGAGGCGGCTGACGCAAGCCCTGAGCGCCGAGGCGCTGGCAGCGGCCAGCGGCGGAACCATGCTGGTGATTCCTGCGCCGTCGGGCCTGCGCCGGCGGCTGAGCGGAAGACTGGTGGCGGCTGATCTCGCCGACGCCGTCGCCCGCGGCCTGGCCGCCGGCTGGGCCCAGACCGATCTCGCCGGCTCCGACCAGCCGGTGACTGTGGCCAGCGCGGACGTGCTGCGCCGCCGCGTGGGTGCGGGCGGTGCGCATCAGTCTGGCCGCTCCGCGGCCCAGCGCCGCGCCAATCGCTCCGTGCCGCCGCGGTTGGTGGCACCGGTACGCGGCCAGGCAGTAGTACTGGTGGACGACGTCGTCACCACCGGGGCGACCCTGGGGGCCTGCGCCCGGGCCCTGACACAGGCAGGGGCCGTCGTCGGCGGCGCCATGGTGGTAGCGGCCGCCCCACCGCCGCAGCGGACCCGGCGACCGGTGGTGCCCGGAGGCCCTGTGCTCCCTCGCCCATCCGCGCAGACCAACGTCGCAAGAACCCGCCAGGATCGATCGATATAACAGTGTCTCCGACAACCGCGGTGCGGTGGACATGAGGACCGAGGAAATGGTGTAGGTTATGTGTCACAACGCACATCATGACGCGGCGGCCAGGGCCGGCTCCGCGTCCCGGTTTCAGCCGGCAGCACAGGAGGAGGTGGCTGACTACTCCGAAGCTCGCCGCAGGGTGCGGCGGGTGCTTGCCCCAAGCCCGATCCCCTCACCAGGATCATCCGGACAGAGAAATGAGGTTCCACCATGGACATTACCGTCGTCGGCCGTAACGCGGAGATCAGCTCCCGCCTGCGGGACTACGTCGAGGAGAAGGCCGCCAAGGTCGAGCAGTTCGACCCGCGCGTCCAACGTGTCGAGGTCGAGATCACCCACGAACGCAACCCGCGTCAGGCCGACACCGCCGAGCGCGCCGAGATCACCGTCATCTCCAAGGGCCCGGTGATTCGGGCCGAAGCCAGCTCCTCCGACCGCTTCGCCGCCTTCGACATCGCCATGGGGAAGCTGACCGAGCGGCTGCGCCGGGCGCGGGACCGGAAGAAGAACCACCGGCGCCATATCATTGAGATCCCCGAGCCCGCGCCGCAGGCGCCTGCCGAGGAGTCGCCGGCGCCGCAGATGCACGACCTGCCCATTGAGGACTCTCCCTCGGCCCCCACACAACCGGGCGTCGCGGTGGAATCCCAGTTGGGCGACTCCCCGGTGGTGGTACGTCAGAAGATCCACGAGGCGGTCCCGATGACCGTCGATGAGGCCCTGTATCAGATGGAACTGGTCGGCCACCCGTTCTACCTGTTCATTGAGAAGTCCACGATGCAGCCCTGCGCGGTCTACCACCGACACGGGTGGACCTACGGCGTGATCCGCCTGAACGCCCGAGTCGACATCGGAGATTGATCAAGTCCACAATCGGCTGAATCGCGTTCGCGCCCCGTATGCGCTCACCCGCATGCGGGGCGCTTTGCACGCCGTGAGCCGGCCGAGTCGCCGACCGCGCCTGATCCCAGGCGGCCGCAGGCGGATACCCCGCTCCATGCTCCCGGCGCCTGCGTCACTCAAACGAGCGGATAGGCGATGTCGGTGACGTCTGTTGCGCTTACCCGCCAGGCGGCTCCGCTGTGCTGCCAGATCCGGCCGGCGGTGTCAGTCAGCTGCATGGTGCCGGTGGCGCGATCGGCGGTGAGGGCGACAGCCGCCGGAGAGGTGACGGAGGTGAGCAGCGGCCCACCGACCGACAGGCAGTCCACGCCCGAGGCCGCCGACTTGTTCTGGCTCTCCGCCGCGGCGGACAACACGGCGATGGTCACCGGGTCGTACCAGACTACGGCGTCCGTCCGGGCTCCGACGGCGGCCGACAACTCCAGCGGATCACCGAGACCGGTAGGAGCAGTACCGTCACGGACGACGGCGGCTACGCTGACCCGCTCATCACGCCCCTCGTTACGGTGGCGCACCACAATGCGAGCGGACTCGGCGGACAGGTCGAAGGCCACCACCTTTCGGCCTGACAACCAGGAGGCGTTGATGGCTGCGCGCCGGCCCCGACCGTCGACGGCCAGGAGCGTGCCGTCCGTGGCGGTCCACACCCAGCCGTGGTGGTCAGCGATCGGTGGCAGCAGGGCGGCGGCGTCATCCTCCGCGTCCGCCTCACCGACCGACAGGATCACGTCGGCCGCATCGGCCCCCGTAGGTACGCGTAACAGGCTGGACCGGCTCAGAGCATAGACGGCCCCGTCGGCCCCCAGCGCAGGGTGGGAGACCGGATCTGCACCCAGGGTCTGCGCCATCACCAGGGTGGTGCGCGTGGAAGTGGTGCCCTGCACGACGGCGCCCGCACACATGCCGACCACGGCCCCAGGGGCGGCGTCCACGGCCGGCAGGGCAGCCGCCGCACCGAGGTCCTGTCCATCGCCGCGCACGGTGACATCCTGCACCTGGCCCGTGTCGTCATCAGCAACGCCCGCCAGCGTGGCACTGATCTGAGCAACCAACAACTCGATCTGCTCCCGGTTCTGTGCGCCCGCGGCGGCCAGACCGGTCAGATCCACACTGGCGGCACCGTTCTCGACGACTACACCGTCGTCTCCCACCCCCGCGCCCTCGGGCACGGCGGTGTACACGCCCGCGGCGAGCCAGGCGGACGGCCCCTCAAGCAGCGCCTCGATCAGGCGGCGGGCCAGCTCATGACGCGGCAGCCATCGCAATTCGGGCACCAGGCGGGCGCGGTCGGGAGTCAGGAAGTACAAGCGCTCGGCGGCGAAGTCGGCGGTCAGATCTCCGTCCGACAGCAGCATGCCGGCGGGCAGCTCGGCAATGCGCCACTGGCCGGAGTCATCGGTGGTCAACTCGTAATGGCATACGTGGTCGACCTCGGCGGCCTCGGTGAATGCGCCTCCGGGCGCGACCTTCCCGATCAGATCGACCGTCACACTCACCTCGGCATCCATGAGAGCGACGACCGGCGCGGTCGAACCGTCGTAGACGTTGACCATGGCGGTGGGCTGCCAGGAGGCGGATGCGGCAGCGGTAAGGAAGGCACGTGCCGTGGCGAAGTCGTCGAAGAATCCGGCGGCGCAGGCACGCAGGAACCCGGTGACGATCTCCTCTGGTGCGGCACCATCTGCGGGTCCGGCCGCCGTCTGAATCAACTGCTGATCGGAGCCACCCATCGTTCCGGACTCACTTACCTCGCCGGTGGTGGGCAGCGCCGTGCAAGCGGTCAATGCACCCGCACCGCCCAGTAGCGCAGCCACGATCGCCCGCCGCCGAGGCAGTTGCCGTCCCCAGAGAGGCCTACCGGGGCTGTTCGCCTTCACCGGTGCATCTCCTCATTGCGTCGACGCCCCAGTGCGTCCTCGGGCGTGTGTGCGGTCGGCGTCTGGCCCGCGGGCGCATAAGACAACCGCCCGGAAACTTCCGTTCCGCCGACCGGCGAGGGCGACTGATCACCGGGATCACGGGGCAACCCGTCACGGTCGACGTCAGAACGGCGGGATGCGGGGGCGGGTGTGAGTGGCGGGGGCACGGCGTGCTCGCCGTCAGCTTCTGCAGAGCGAGTGCCGGCTCGGGAGACGGGCGGGGCGTCGTCGGGGATCACGTCCAGGGGTCCGGGCTTGAGGAAACTGCCGGGGGTGGCGTCGGGGCCGAGGCGGCGCGGCAGAGTCAGCAGGAAGGAGGCGCCGTCGGCCGGCCAGCCCCAGGCAGTGAGCGTACCGCCGTGCAGGACGGCGTCCTCCAGGGAGATCGACAGTCCCAACCCGGTGCCGCCCAGGGTGCGTTTGCGGGAGGGATCGGCGCGGTAGAAGCGGTCAAATACCTTCTTGACCACGTCCGGACTCATGCCCACCCCGTGGTCACGCACGCGCACGGACACGGCGTCGTCGGAGGCGGCTACGGTGATGTCGATGGGCGAGCCCTCGGCGTGCTCAAGGGCATTGACGATAAGGTTACGCAGAATACGCTCCACCCGGGCCGCGTCCACCTCGGCGACCACCGGCGCGTCGGGCGCATGCAGACGGATCTGCGAGCCGGAGGCCTCCACGTGGACGGCGACCAGGTCGAGAACGCCGCGCAGAGCGGCAGTGATGTCGGTCTCCGCGGCACGCAGCTGCACCCTGCCGGAATCGATGCGGGAGATCTCCAGTAGATCGGACAACATCTGTTCGAAGCGGTCGATCTCACGCATGAGGATCCCCAGACTGCGAGCGGCAAAGGGATCGTCGATCTCGTCGCGGGCCTGCCAGATCTGCTCGGCGGCCAGCCGGATGGAGGCCAGGGGCGTGCGCAGCTCATGGGACACGTCGGAGACGAAGAGCTTCTCCACCTTCGAGAGGTTCTCCCACGCCTGGATCTGCGCCTCGAGTGAGTCGGCCATGTTGTTGAAGGATCGGGACAGGGCCGCGATCTCATTCTCCCCGGACACCGGCAACCGCTCGTTGAGATGCCCGGCGGCCAGCCGCTGAGCTGCCAGAGAGGCGCGCCGGATCGGCATCAACACGCGGGAGGTCAACGCCCACAGGCCGATTATGAGCATCAGCAGGAATCCGGCCCCGGCGATGATGATCGCCCGGGTGGCCAAATCGATCACGTGCTGTTCGGAAGCCAGCGTGTAGACCAGGAACAGGTTGTATCTCCCAGCCAACGGCAGGTCGACGGCGGAACCGACGACCAGCCCCGGATCTACGCCACCGCCACCATCCGGAATACCCACGGGCTGGGAGTACTGGGTCCCGCCGGGCCCCGCATTGACCCGTGCCACCAGTTCGTCGCTGACGAGCGCGGCCAAGTCCGCATCGGTGGCGAGGTCATTGATCACAGCGGTCGAATTCTCATCCTCGGCCCGCCGCAGGGCCACGCCCACGCCGCCGGCCCCGGCGAAGGAGTCATTGATGATGGCCAGCTGCGCCTGTGCGGCGGTGGTCAGATCATCGGTGGTATCCACAACGGCCGCGTCGAAGGCGGCCTGTGCGGAGGTGGTGCGCTGATGTGCATCGCCGAGAATGGCCACGCGCCGCTCGGTGAAGACATTGTCACGGATGGTGATGGTGACCACCACCAGCAGCACCGCGATGAGCACCACGCCCGCGACGGTGGCGAACAGCACCATGGAGGTGCCCAGCGACCGGCGTACCGCCCACAGCGGGGAAAGCACAGCGCGGCGCCCCGCGTGCCGTCCTGGAGTCTGTGGGTCCACGGTCAGCGCTCTACGAGGCCCAGACAGGGCGGGAGGCCGGCAGCATCCGCCGGCGCCCCGACGTCACTTGCCGTCGCCGGCGCGGTAGCCGACACCGCGCACGGTCACCACAATGCTGGGATGCTCGGGATCCTTCTCGATCTTGGCCCGCAGACGCTGTACGTGAACATTGACCAGTCGGGTGTCGGCGGCGTGCTGGTAGCCCCAGACCTGCTCCAGCAGCTCCTCGCGGGTGAAGACCTTCCAGGGGGTGCGGGCGAGGGTGACCAGCAGATCAAACTCCAAGGGGGTGAGGTTAATGACGGTGTCACCCCGATGCACCTGGTGACCGGACACGTCAATATCCAGATCTCCGGCACGCACGTGCTCGGCACCGTTGGCGTCGGTGTTGCGACGCAGGCGAGTGCGTACGCGCGCCAGGAGTTCCTTCGACTTGAACGGCTTGGTCACGTAGTCGTCGGCGCCGGCCTCGAGACCGGCAACAACGTCCTGAGTGTCCGTGCGCGCGGTGAGCATGATGATCGGCACGTCGGACTCGGCGCGGATCAGTTTGCAGATCTCCACGCCATCGAGCCCCGGAAGCATGAGGTCCAACAGGACCAGATCCGGTTCCGTCTCGTGGAAGGCGTCGAGAGCCTTCGCGCCGTCGGCGCAGAAGGACGGAGTATAGTCCTCCGCCTCGAGCATGATGCCGATCATCTCGGCCAGGGCAGTATCGTCGTCAACGACCAGAATGCGAGTGCGCATGCCACCTATCTTGGCACGCGCATGGAGCACACACGGCCCCCACACGCCCTACCGTGACCTTCACCATAGTGCAATTAGCGCTTCCTAAACTCTTCTGGTGCAGTCCTTTTCTCCTCCTCACGGGGGACAACGCCGCCTTCACCAGTGTGAAACAGTATGCCCATGAGCAGTGATAACACCGGGTGGCAGTCCCCATCCGACGGCGATCCCTCCGGATCGGAATCCGCCCCGGGCTACGGCGCCGGCACCCAGCCGCCCGCCTACGGCCAGTATCAGCCGCCCGCACCCGGTGAGCGGTACGGCCAGTACAACCAGCAGGCCGGCGCCTACCCCGCCGGCCCGGGTGGTTTCTTCACCGCTCCCAAGCCCGGCATCATTCCACTGCGGCCCTTGAGCATCACCGAGATTCTCGGCGGCGCGTTCGAATCTCTGCGCGCCAACCCGCGGGCGATGTTCCTGCCCGCCCTGCTGGTCATGGGCACCTCCGCCCTGGTCTCCGCGGTGTTGATCTTCGGCGCAATTAACCCGTTCCTGAGCCGGCTCAGCGCCTTCGACGAATACGACCAGTACGACGGCTCCGTCTCCGACACTGAGATCCTGGGCTCCGTGTTCTCCATGTTCCAAGGCGTCTGGGGGTCCTCACTCATCAGCTCGGCGATCACCTTCATCGCCGCCACGGTACTTACCGGGCTGCTGATCGTGACCGTCTCCCGCTCGGTACTGGGCCGCATCGCCACCCCCGCGGAGGTGTGGGAGCGCACCCGCCCTCGCCTGTGGGCGCTGATAGGTCAGTCGATCCTGATCAACCTGCTCGTCGGCCTGGTCATGATCCTGGCCCTTGTGGGCGCGGCCCTGATCTTCGCCGGCCTGTTCTACTCCGCAGTCAATAGTGACAACCCCGGGAGCATCCTTGCGCTGGCCGCGATTCTGGGACTGTTACTCGTAGTCGGCGCTGGGGCGGCCGTGGCCTTCGTGACTGTGCGCCTGTCCGTGGCCGGGGCCGCACTGATTCTGGAAAATGTCGGCGTATGGGAGGGCATACGTCGCTCCTGGCAGCTGACCCGCAGCAATTTCTGGCATGTCTTGGGCACTCTGTTGCTGACGGTCCTGATCGTGGGTGTCGTATCCAACCTCGTAGGCGGTGCCGTCGGAATCATCACCGGTTCCGGCACGCTGCTGTTCGGTGCTCCGGCCTCCGCATTCATGATGGCTGTATCGGCCTTCATCGGCGGCCTGCTCGATGCGGTGATCATGCCGTTCTCCTCCGCTGCAACCGCCCTGATCTACATAGATCTGCGCATGCGTCAGGAGGGCCTGGACGTGGAACTGCGCCGCTCTGCCGGCGTGTGAGTGAATCGGATCGACCGAGCGCATGACCGCATTGTTCCCGCCGCCGTTGCTTTCCGTTGCCACCGCTCGCGCCCTGCGCGCGCCTGTGGAGGTGCCGGCCACGCCCGACGCCGATTCCGCCCGCCGCGCCGCCGCGGAGGAACTGTCCAAACCCGTGTACCGGCATCAGGCGAACGGTCTGTGGGAACGGATATGGCAGTGGTTGACCGACCACCTGGACCTGCGCTCCGCCGTGCCCGGTGCACCGCCGTGGCTGTCCGTCCTGCTGGTGGCGGTGCTGGTGATCGCCCTGCTGGCGGCACTGGTGGTGTTGGTCACCCGTATCACCTGGGCTCGGCGCGCCGCCCGTACCGGCGCCCCGCTGTTCGAGGATGATCGCGACGCCGCCGCCCTGGCCCGGGCCGCAGATGCCGCCGCCGGGCAGGGCGACTGGGCAACAGCCGTCGTTGAACGCTTCAGGGCGGTCGTTCGCTCCTTGGATGAGCGGGGAGCCATTGAGGACTATCCGGGGATGACCGCGCATGAGGCGGCCAGGCTCGCCTCCGGGCCTTTGGCAGAACTGGCGGGACAGATGGATGAGGCCGCCCGCCTGTTCGACGCCGTGCGCTACGGGCGGATAGAACCCACTTCCGCTCAGGACACCTGGATGCGTGACTTCGCCGACCAGGTCGCCCGTGCCGTCCTCGTCCCGGCATCCCAGGCCGAACGGGTGATCGCATGAGCGCAGCCGCAACGACGCCAAACCGTCCCAGTACCACCGGATCGGCGGATGTAGATGACCAGGTGGTCGGCGTGCGCCTGGGCGAGCGGGTGCGCCGGTGGCGTCCCTTCTTGGCCGCCGGTACGCTACTCGTACTCGTCGCGCTGGCCACCGTATGTACCACCCCCCATGCCTCCAAAGTTCCCTATGCGATCGACAATCCTCACCAGAACGGCACTCGGGCACTGGCCGAACTACTACGTGCCGAGGGCGTAGACGTCACCAATGCCCGCTCGACCGAGGAGGCCGTCAGCTCCGCCGCGGTGAAGGGCACCGTAGTCGTGCTCAACGTCGGGCAGCTGAGTTCCTTCAACCGCCGGCAACTCGCCGAGTCCGGTATGGACGTGGTCGTACTGGGCGCCCTCTTTCAAGATCTGAGCGATCTGACCGAGCTCATTCCCACCGGCACCTCCGCAGACGTCGGCACCGCCCTCAAGCCGGAGTGCCAGGATCCAGACGCCGTGGCCGCCCAGGAGTTGGCGGGCTCCACCGGCTCGGTGGGCCTGGTAGGAGCCCAGGGCGCCGTCGGCTGCTTCCCGGTTGGTGAGGACGCCTACGCCTATGCCACCGCCGAACTCGACGGAGGCGGCACGCTGCGGGTGATAGCCGATCCTCGGATCGTCACCAACGCCAAACTGACCTCCGCCGGCAACGCCGCCCTGGCCATCCGCGCCCTGGGGCACAATCAGCGGCTGGTCTGGCTGGACGCCTCCCAGACGAGCGTCATAACGACTGTCTGGGACAATCCCCGCCAGCCGCCCTGGCTGCCGGTGCTGATACTGCTCGGTACGGTCGTCGTCGTGACGCTGGCATTCGTGCGCGGGCGCCGCTTTGGACGGCTCGTATCCGAGGACTTACCGGTAGTGGTGCACGCCACCGAGACCGCCGTCGGGCGAGGCCGTCTGTACCGGCGCGCCGGCGACCGCGAACGCGCCGCCCAGGCACTGCGCGCAGGCGCCGCGCTGCGATTGGGACGCTCCCTGGGATTGCCCGTCTCCGCCCCCCGCGAGGAGCTGCTGGAGGCGGCCGCACGAGCCGGGGGCCGACCCGCCGCAGAGATCGACCATGCCCTGTACGGGCCCACCCCCGCGCACGACCAGGCCCTGACGGACCTGGCAGTGCGCCTGGAACAAATCGAGAGCGAGGTCCAACCACGATGACCACTCCCCCCAACCCGCAAGACGAGTCTGCCCGCCAGATCAATGAGCGTGACGCACCCACTACGGCACTGCCCACCGGCGATGCTCAGGGATACGGCGTCGCTCCGAGCGGTCGCGACGACGCTAACGACCCGCGGCATGCCGCCGCTGCCACCGCGCCGACCGACTCCGGCCCGACGCAGGCCCGGTCGCAGACACCCGCAGGCGGCACGGACCCGCGCTCACGACTGGTATCCGTGCGTTCCGAGGTGGCCAAAGCGGTGGTGGGACAGGACCCCGCGGTCACCGGACTGGTGATCGCCATGCTCGCTGGCGGACACGTGCTGCTAGAGGGCGTGCCCGGAGTGGCCAAGACCCTGCTGGTGCGGTCGCTGGCCGCCTGCCTGAATGTGGACACCAAGCGTCTGCAGTTCACACCCGATCTGATGCCCGGCGACGTGACGGGATCGCTCATATACGACGCGCGCACCGCCGAGTTCTCCTTCCGGCAGGGCCCGGTATTCACCAACCTGCTGCTGGCTGATGAGATCAACCGCACACCGCCCAAGACACAGGCCGCCCTGTTGGAGGCCATGGAGGAGCACCAGGTCTCGGTGGAGGGCGCCCCGCGTGCCCTGCCGGACCCGTTCATGGTGGTGGCCACCCAGAACCCGGTTGAGTACGAGGGCACTTACCCCTTGCCGGAGGCACAGCTGGACCGCTTTCTGCTCAAGCTCGTACTGCCCCTGCCCGACCGCGGCGAAGAGATCGAGGTCCTGTCTCGTCACTCCACCGGCTTCAACCCCCGTGACCTGCGGGCGGCCGGACTGCGCGCCGTCGCTTCCCCCGCCGACCTGGCGGCCGCCCGCGAGCAGGTGCGCACCGTGGACGCCTCACCGGAAGTGCTGGCCTACATCATCGACCTGGTACGGGCCACTCGCACCTCCCCATCCGTGGCGCTGGGCGTGTCTCCCCGCGGGGCGACGGCGCTGCTGGCGACGGCTAAGGCCTGGGCCTGGTTGTCGGGACGCGGCTTCGTCACGCCAGACGACGTCAAGGCGCTCGCCCTGCCGACTCTGCGCCACCGCATCCAGTTGCGGGCCGAGGCGGAGCTCGAGGGCGTATCAACCGAGTCCGTCATCAACAGTGCACTGCGCTCAGTGCCGGTGCCCCGCTGACCCACTCCGGCGGAGGACCATCCGGCTCGGGCTCGGCCTCGGTCCGGATGCCAGCACCCCATTATCAGATCGCCGCTGAGAGGAGGCACCCGTGTATTTGACCATGCGCACCGTCTGGCTGTTGGCCGCCGGAACCGTATTGGTGCTGCTTGAACCCCGGCCGGGCACCGTGCTGGCGTGGACGGCCCTGGTGGCGCTGCTGGTAGTCGTAGACGTGATCGCGAGCCCCTCACCGAGGGGTCTACGCGCCACCCGGGCGGTGGCACGCACTGTGCGTCTGGGAGAGACGACGACGAGCGCCCTGACCCTGACCAACACCACCGGCCGCGGAATGTCACTGCGGGTGCGGGATGCCTGGCCGCCGTCGGCCGGGGCGTCCGGAGAGCGTCGAAGGCTGAAGCTCCCCGCCGGGAGGCGGAGGCGGATACACACCGCGCTGACGCCCACCCGCCGCGGAGACCGCACCGCCGACCTGGTTACGGTACGTGTGCGCGGCCCGCTGGGCCTGGCCGGGCGGCAGGCGTCGCTGACGGTGCCCGCCCGACTGCGGGTGCTGCCCACGTTCTCCTCCCGCCGTCACCTGCCCAGTCGACTGGCCCGACTGCGGGAGCTGGACGGGCGTAGCGCCGTCATGGTGCGTGGAGCTGGTACCGAGTTCGATTCCCTGCGCGAGTATGTAGTCGGCGACGACGTACGCTCCATCGACTGGCGCTCCACGGCCCGGCGGGGAGAGGTCGTGGTGCGCACCTGGCGACCGGAGCGGGACCGACGCGTACTGATCGTGGTGGACACCGGGCGGATGGCGGCAGCCCGACTCGAAGACGCCCCACGGCTGGACGCGCAGATCGAAGCGATGCTGCTGCTGGCGGCACTGACCTCGCGTGCCGGAGATCGCGTGGATGCCGTCGCCGTTGATGTGGAGACCCGGGCCCAGGTGCGGGGTGTTTCCGGCACCTCCCTGCTGGGTGCACTTGCAGACACCTTCGCCCCGCTGCAACCGGCACTGGTCGAGACCGACTGGACGCTGGTGGCCGAAACGGTGGACACCTCCCTGTCACAACACGCCTTCGTGGTGGTGCTCACGGGCCTGGACGGCTCGGGTACTAGTGCGGCCATGCTGCGGACCCTGGCCCGTCTGGCCCGCAAACACACGGTGGCGGTGGCCTCGGCGACCGACCCCGGTCTGGACAGACTGCGCTCACGGCGTGAAGACACCGAGTCGGTGTATACCGCCGCCGCCGCCGAACGGGATCTGGTGGAACTCGATGCAGTGCGAGCACGCCTGCGCCGCTCCGGTGTGGAGGTAGTGGAGGCCGAGCCGGGCGCTCTGGCCCCTGCGCTCGCTGACACCTACCTGGCGCTCAAAGCCGCGGGGAGGCTCTAGTGCGGTCCCGGATTACGACGCGGATCGGCTCAGCCGACCTCGTCCTGGACGGCGCCGGCCTCCTCCGCGGTGATGTCGCCGGTGTGTCCGGCCAGGGCGGCACGGCGTCCCAGCAGCAGCGTGTACGCCCAGAACACCACCAGGGCAAGCAGTCCAATCGCGCCCTTCAGAACCCAGGGCATCTGGGCCGGAGTGACGAAGGCTTCAATGAATCCGGCTACCGCGAGTGCCGCTGTCAGTCCTACCGCGACGGTGATCAGGGAACGGCCCTCGGCGGCCAGCGCGACGCCACGCGACCTCTGGCCCGGGACGAGCATGGTCCAGAACAGTTTCAGGCCGGCGGCGCCCGCTACGAACACACAAGTCAGTTCCAGCAGGCCGTGCGGGGTGATCAGGGCGAAGAACTGCCCAAGCAGGTCGTGGTCGGCCATGATGGCGCCGGCCTGACCGACGTTGACGGCGTTGACGAACAACAGGAAGGCGGGCAGCACGCCGGTGATGCCGCCGGCCACGCACAGGGCGGCCAGTCGCGCATTGTTGGTCCACACCAGGCCCGCGAACTCACGCGCGGCGTAGTTGGAGTAGTAGGCCTCGAAGGACTCCTGCGCGTAGGTGTCGAGTTCGCCCCGAGTGCCCAGAGTACTCATCGCCTCCGGGGTACGCAGTACCCACACACCCACGATCACGGCAATGGCCACTTCCACCACGGTGACCGCCACCGTCCACCAACGCAGACGGTACAGGGCCGCCGGGACGCTCTCGGCCCAGAAGCGACGCAGATCGCTCGCGCGAGCCTCACGAGTACCGGTGATGCGGCCGCGCGCGGATGCGATGCGAGTGGACAGCTGAGCCAGCAGCACCGGATCCGGGGCGCCGGTGCGAATGCGCGAGAAGTGGCCGGCCGCCGCCCGGTACAGGGTTACCAGTTCGTCCACCTCGGCTCCAGTGAGTCGACGCCTGGATGTCAGCCGGTCCAGACGGTCCCACTGGTCACGGTGCGCGGCCGCATAAGCATCAATGTCCACGAGGGGAGTCTGTCATGATGAGTGGAGCTGACGCCTCATCCGAGCGGATGATGACGCCGGATCTGATGGTGACCGGGGAGGCCGTCGCCCTGGAGGTGTTCTCGGCGTCCCCTGGCGCACGCATTCTGTCCGGGATTATCGACTACATCCTGTACGCCGCAGGCCTGGTCATTACGGTGATCACGGGCATGATAATCGGCGATCGGATCTTTCCCAATCCCTCCGATGCCCTGGTGGTGTCGTTGCTGTCCCTGGTGGTTCTGGGCTGGCTGGTGGCGGTGCCTCTGGGGGTGGAGGTACTCACGCGGGGGCGTTCAGCCGGCCGTATGGTTACCGGCTCCCGCATTGTTCGCGACGACGGCGGGGCCGTGCGACTGCGCCATAGCCTGGTGCGGGTGTTGGTGGGAGTCCTCGAGATCTGGTTGTTCGCCGGTATACCGGCTATGGCGACCTGCGTGGTGACCCGACGCGGTAAGCGCCTGGGCGATCTGCTGGCGGGCACCTATGCAGTGCGTGACCGCAACGGCGCCCAGGACGCACCGCCGATCCTCATGCCGCCGGAGTTGGCCGCGTGGGCCGCCGACGCGGATCTGCGTGCTCTGCCGGGGCACCTGGCGCTGGTTGCGCGCACCTTCCTGCAAAGGGCCTCCTCCATGCAGCCGCAGGCACGATCACGCCTGGCCATGCAGTTGGCGGCGCAGGCCGAACCCTACGTGGCGCCCCCACCCCCGCCGTACACCCACCCGGAGCGGTTCCTGGCCGCGGTCCTGGCGGCACGGCGCGACCGCGAGTTCATGTTGGAACACCGCGACCGGCAGTTGGAGGATCGTTCTCGGGCCGCCCTGCAGGCCCTGCCGCATGGGGTGGCTCCACCCGCCTAGTCCTCCGCCTTGTCCCCGCGCAGTACCCGCAGGTGACCGCGGCGGCCGATCTCCCCGTCTCCCAGTCCCGTCAGGTGATCAGGCAGCGGATCGGTCAGTGAAGTCGGCAGCAGACCGGTGGGCCGACCGGCGTGCTCGGCAGGCTGCGGCTTTGGGCGCGGCGTCCGTGAGGCCTCCCGGACGGCGTCGGCCAGCGCAGTCAGATCATCCTCCGATGGCGGGGCGGGCTGGAAGTCGGTGGCGAGCCGGATCACCTGCCAACCGCGTGGCGCCGTGAAGGATTCCACGTGCCTCTCGCACAAGTCATAAGCCTCGGGCTGCGCCTGCGTGGCCAGAGGGCCAAGCACGATCGTGGAGTCGGCGTACACGCTGGTCAAGGTGGCGACCGCCGGATTCTCGCAGCCGGGCCTGCGGCAGTGTCGGACTCTTCTCACGCCCGCAGGCTACCGCGGGCACGACACAGGGCGTGGGAGCATCGGCCTCGTGCCGGGCGGATTCGATCACGGCGCCCATGTAGGCGGACGCTCAAGAGGACGGGTCGATCTCCTCCGGGCGGCGTCCGAGCATGAGGGCGACCTGCTCCACCACTACGCGGCGGATCAGCCCTGCCAGTTCCGCGTCGTCGGCTGAACGGGAGGTGATGGGACGCCGGTACAGCACTATGCGGGTGGGCAGCCCGGCCCGCGGTTCGGCGCCGAATCCTCGCCCCAGGACCACGCCGTGCTCCCAGGGAGCGGGGTCGGACGGCGGCACCTCCTCTACGGCGAACTGCATCCGCGCGATCTCCGGGTGCCGCCGAGACAGGTCGTCGGCGGCGGCGATGACTGCGGCGTCGAAGTGCTCCGCCCGAGTGCGCCAGGCGGGCAGGTTGGGAGGCAGCAGCGGACCCCGCAGCCCACGCCCATGCCGGTCGCGGCGGCGGGTTGAAGCGGGAACGCGCGCAGGATGCAGGTGAGAGGACCTGGGCATGCCCATCACCATAGACGATCACCGCGTACGTACGGCGCCCCCGCACCCGGACATCAGTGCAGCAGGAGATTGCGGGACCCCTGAGTGGCGGCATCCGGCACGGTAGGCACCACCGAGATGAGTGTGCCCGGCACATCGCCGGACACCTCGGCGGTGACCACGGCAGCCGCAGAGATCCGCGAGCCGCTCGCCCCGGTAATCACCAGTGCCGAAACCTCGTCGGGTACCTCGGGGGTGAGCGTACTGGCGGCCGGGACGGCGACCTGTTCAGTCCAGTCCCCGTCGGCTGCGGCCAGGGTGACGGTGGTATCGGCCCGGTCGGTGTTGGTAAGCACCAGGGTGGTGTCCAAGCCATCCAACCGGGGCAGGGCGAGAGTGGTATCGGCTCCGGCGGCCGCGGCGGCCTGCACCCAGGTGGTGTCGTGGGCAAGAGCACCGGAGCGCTCGGGATACTCCCCCGCACTGCGAACGAGTTTGACTGCTGCACCGACGGGAGCGTCGGAGACGACGTGTACGGCGTACGCCCCGGGCGCAACACCCGCCAAAGAGACGTCGAAGACGGCGCCGGCGTCGACGGTGACGGCAGTGGCACCCGGAAGTTCCTCCTCGCCGTCGGCGCCGATCAGGGAGATCGAGACCTCAGCGGGGGCTTCCGCCGGGTTGACGATGCGCACCGCCGGCGAGTCGGAGGAGGCGGCGCCGGCGATTACCTCCTCCCCCTGGTCCGCGGCATTCACGAGCACGACACCGGGGACGGTCAGGTCGGTGCCGGGGGCGGCGCCGGCGGTGAGAACATCCACGCCCGCGGGGGTCTCGCCGTCCAGCGACTCGGTGACCAGGACGGGAATAAGCGAACCGCCGTCCGCCTCCACCCTCAACGCCAGGCGATCATCCAGTGCCCCGGCGACCTCGAGCAGAACCGTGACGGTCTCCCCGGCTCTTACGGCAACCTGTCCGGAGGAGGGAAGTGTGAGTTCGCCGGTGGATCCGTACAAGTGAATAGTGGCAGTTACCGTGGTGACGCCGGGGTTGGTCAACCGCAATTCCGCGGAGGAACCGATGGCGGCCGAGCCCCCGACGATCCAGGCCACGGATGCCGGCGGAGTGCAGGGGGTAGCGGTGAGACCGCGCAGGTCGCCCCCCGCGGTCAGCGTGGTAACTACGCCGATGGCACCGGAGGAGTTGACGTCGGCCGCCTGTGCCGTGAGCAGACCGCCATCGGCCTGAGTCAGCCTGGTGACAGCTTCTTTGAGTTCGGTGGAGCCGTAGGTGAGGGTTGAATCCGGGCCGAGGGCTGTGATGCTTGTGGACGTCGTCGGCTCGTCTATGTCGACGCCGCCGATGGTGTTGGCGGGCGCGGCGGGACAAGCGTAAATAAGGCTACCCGTGGGGGCGGGAACGGCTGTGGCGGTGACGTTCTGGCTGGTGGCCCGGGGCGTGTCGGTCCCCCACCAAGTCAGGGCGAGGACCGCGGCCAGTACCAGGAGCGCGGAGGCCACCCTGCCGGACACGGCGAACAGCTTACGGCGGCGCGATGCGCTCATACGGTGCTCCTCCTGCGGCGCAGAGGCAGTGCAGCCAGGGCCGTCACGGCCCAGACGAGTCCAATGCCGCCGGCGGCTACGGCGCCTAGGGCGGTGCCGTGCGTAACGATGAGTTCGCCACCGTCGGCGGGGACGACGAATGCCGTGCGCCAGCGGCCGGTGGCGTCGGTGAGGGTACTGGATTGGAGTGGCTCACCATTCAGCGTGGCCCGCCAGGCGCCGTCATTGCGCTCGGCAAGAATGAGCAGACGCCGGCCGGCGCCCGCTTCCAGCCGGGTACGCACCACCGTGCGGCCGGTGCCGGCGGAGGGAACACTGGTTGCGGTGCCGGCGGCATCCACCAGCATGACCCGGGCGGAGTCGGTGGCACCTGCTGGAGCGACGCGCCAGGAGGTTCCGGAACCGGTACGGGCGAGTTGCTCCAGCCCCGGAGTCGCCTCCAAGCCGGCACGGGTGGAGGCGGTCAGGTCATCGCCGGCGGAATCGGTCAGCAGCACGACGGCGATGCCATGGGCAGCCAGGGAGTCGGCGACGGACTCGTCCTGGCCGGCGGCGGCGCGCACCACCAGGTCGGCCAGTTCGGCGTCGGCAGGGTCGTTGAGGACGGTGGTCAGTGTGGTGGTCGCACCCGGAGCCCCGATGGAGCCGACGGTCGGCGCGGTCTCATCAGCGGCCACACGCGCCGCGAACTGTGCGGCCAGGACGTCGGGGGTCACATCGGCCAGTTGGGTTCCGTCACCGCGCCAGATGCGCGCGCGCAGTCCGGCATCGGTCGCGGACAGGATCAGGACCCTCCCGGCGGTGTCGGAGGCCTGTATCTCCGTGGCGATCACTGGGATCCGGCTGCTGGCTGGCTGCAGGGCCATCACCTCGGCATCGCCGCCGGTGGCGGTGGATGAACGGGCTGCCACCGCCCACGCAGCACCCACGGTCAGCGGGGCGGCAAATACGATTGCACTCACGCCGATCAGACCCACACGCACCCAGCGCCTCCATCCGGCGGTGTAAACCGGCGACGCCGCGTACGCGGCGTCGCCGGCAACGAGGGCGGCGGCCAGTAGGCCGGCCAGGGCGAAGGACACGCCGGTACCCGCCCACGCGGTGACCGTAAGAGATCCGGTGCCATCGGCATGGGTGCCGACCGCGGTGACGACGCGGGTGCCGACGGCGGTCAGACCCAGCCCGCCCAGGGCCAGGACGAAGCCGGCACGGGCCCGGTTCCCGCGGCGTCCGCCGGTCAGCAGGCCACAGACCGCGGCCGCAGGAACGAAGGCCAGTAGAACCTTGGCGGTCAGCGCGAGGGCCGGATCGCTGAGCAGTGATTCGACATCGACCGGCATACCCAACAGAGTCTCAATGGTACTCGGCGGGGCGACCGCTACAGGCAGACCGGTGTCGGTGAGAAGATAGCGCAGGGCGTCGCCCGGGTCGCCTGCCTGTGCCAGGCGCAGGGCACGCCACCAGGCGGGTGCGGCAGTGGCCACGACCGGCAAGAGCGTGAGCAGCAGCCGCGGCGCGCTGCGGCGCACACACACTGCCAGCAGGATCAGCCCGCCAATGCTCAGCACGGCGGTCACCGGGGCGACAGCGACGATCAGACTCAGCAGCAGACCTGCGACTGCGGCGGCGGTGGGCGAACCGGGCCCGTAACCTTCCGGGGGCATCACCGCGGCCTCGGTTCCGGCAGCCTGCGCCGCAGCCGTTCCGGTGTCAGTCGATTCCGAGTCGGTCCCGTGCGCGCCGGAGCCATGAGAGTCGCCCGCATCAGCGGGATCCGTGCCGGACGGGGCGTCGACCGACCTCTCTGCCGCCTGCACCGATGTCCCCGGTTCCGGGGCGGCTGCGTCCTCGGTGCTCGCGGTCGGCCTCAGGACGGGGGCGTCGGGGTCGAGCATGGCCGCGTCTGCGACCGCGTCGGAGTACACCGGGATCACCTCGTCCTCCGCCGCTGTGTCATCGGCGACCGAGGCACTGTCTGCCGCCCGATCCGGCGCCTGCTCGGCAGCTGTGTCATCGGCGAGTTCGGCCAGGTCCTCAATGGTTTCGGCCGCGAACCGGTCCAGCTCGTCCTTCTCCGCCTGGGTGGCGTGGTGCGCGCCGATCATCCCTGACAGGATCACGTCGCGCCGGTCCGTCCCCAGCGCGCGGGCGAGAGCCGTCAACGCCCACGGCAGCGCCAGGTGAATGATCACAGCCGTCAGCCGCCCCTGCCCGACCGCCAGCAGTAGCGCCGGCGCCAGCGCCCATACACATGCGGCCCAGGCGCGCAGCGGATTGCGGCGGGTGATCGTGCCGGCGGCGTACCAGGCTCCGAGTGCGGCCAGTGGAATGGCCAGCACCAACAGCAAATGCATCAGGGCGTCGCCGTCGAGACCGAACCAGGAGCCAACCGCCACAGGTGGGGCGAGTACGGCCAATAGGGGGCTTATAGCGGCGGGGTAGCCGTCGCCCGAGACCGCCCAGGTGGACCAGGCGGCGTCCCACAGCTCTCGCCAGCCGGCCCCCAGGCCCGGCAGGGCGCCACCCATTACCGTGCGTGTTACCAGGATCTGCGACAGCCCGACGGCGGCGACCGCGGTCACAACGATCATGACACAGGCCAGGCCGAGGCGGCGCCGTCGGGTCAGGGCGGCCAACTCACGCAGTTCCAACTCACTGCGGGCCGCCTCGCGGGCGGCGCGTTCACGCTCCTGCCGGCGCCGGTCACGGCGGGAGGCACGGATGTCTCCTGCGCTGACATACAGCTCGGCCAACACCGAGCGGCGTACCTCCTGGTGTTCCGCCAGACGCCTGCGGCCGCTGCGGATCGCGGCGGTGCGTCCGGCGACGGCGAGCGCCGCGGCCAATTCGTCGCGGGCCAATGCGGGGGCCTTGGTCAGCAGCCGCCAGGCGGCGCGGGCCAGCCCGAGCATGAGGAACCACACCCTCAGCATCCAAACCGGCCGGGCTGAGAAAGTCGCCCACGCGGTCAGCTGGGCTACACGCCGCGCACGGAACGACCGATCCGGGTCGGGCTCTGCAGCCGCGGCAGGCGGGCCGAGATCGAGCGGCTCACCGGATCCGCGATCCTGTCCGGCCCGGCTTGAGCCGTGGATCCGCTGACCGGGGCGCAGCCCTAGGTAACTGGCGCGACGGTGACGAATGATGGCGTTAGGGACCACCACCACGCGATGCCCGGCCAGACGTACGGCCCGGGACAATTCCAGACCGTCGTCGAAGATCGGAAATGCGCAGGAGGTGCCGTCAAGCTCATCCCAGACCACGCGGTCGATCAGCGCTCCAGCACTGCCCACGGCGAGCATATCGGAACGGTCGTCATACTGACCCTGATCGACCTCCCCCTCAACCACGTCGTTGGCCCGCCTGGCGGAGGCGGTGGTGCGCAGACCTACCTCCAACAGCTCATGGGGTCGGTCCCAGTCGACCTGTTTGGGGCCGGCCAGAGCCACCGAGCGGGCCGTGCGGACGGCTGCGAGCAGACAAGCCAGACAGTCCGGCCCGGGGGCGGAGTCGTCGTGCAGCAACCAGAGCCAGGAGCCGTTGAAGGCCTCCTCGGCGGGCGCGTTGATGCGGGACACTCCACGGACCTCGGCCTCGGAGATCGGAGACATGGCCCCCGTAGGCCCGGTGAGTGGTCCGGATCCGGTTGCGGATGCCGCGGCGGAGGCATCCTCGCAGTCCGTCGGCTGCGTCCCGATATGACGGTCGGCACCTCGCCGGCGCCGTCTGCGATTGCCCTTGGCGATGAGTTCGGCGTATTTGGCCAGGCCACGTTTCACCGCGTCACCGAAACCGGTCGCCTCGGGGGCATGCACCACGCGCACAGCAGCGAAGTCATCAACACCGGAGGCGACCACGGCCTCCTCAATGGGCGTGCCGTCGCCGAGCCCATTAGCACGGGAGGCGACGTCGACGATCAGCAGCACTTCCGGGGCGAGGGACTGATCGGACAACGCGCGCAGGGTCTCAGGCAAGTACGGAGTGACCCCGGCGGAGACGAGGACCGCGAGGACCCCGCCAGGCGCGGACTCCTGCACGGCACCTCCAGCCCGACTCATACAGCGCGCCGTTTGAGCTTACGCCGCTCGCGCTCGGACAGGCCTCCCCAGATCCCGAAGCGCTCGTCGTTGGCCAGTGCGTACTCCAGACATTCCTCGCGGACCTCACAGGAGGCGCACACGCGTTTGGCCTCGCGGGTGGAGCCGCCCTTCTCGGGGAAGAACGCCTCCGGGTCGGTCTGGGCGCACAGGGCGCGCTCCTGCCACGCCAGCGGGCCCTCATCGGGATCGTCGTCGCCGAGCAGAAGAAGGAGCGCCTCGTCGTCGGCGCCGTCAGACCGCTCAAGCGGCCCGTCACCGAGGATGTTCCACACGATGGCCTCCTTTCAGGACAAGGACGATGTATACGTAGAATTACACGGGTGTGAGCCTCCGCGAGTCAAGCCGAGGCCGGGAAATTCACTCAATTGCGACGGCCCGCACACCTCCTTGGAATCAAGTGCGCTCACCCTGACTTTCGCGCGGCGTTACGCGATCCGCGAGGTCCGACCGGATACGCCCGCCGACGACCCCCGCCTGATTCAGGGCACTTTCCTGGGAAAGTACCGTGCGGAAGATTGCGGTTCCGCAACGTCTCCTGCGGGCCGCAGGTAGAGCTGCATACCCGGCGCACCAGATAGGGCCCAATCACTTTCGCCTCGGCGCCCGGTCTGATTGGATCCGGTTGTGCACGACACCCCAGCCGATCCCCTGGCCACACTGCTCCCCTCCGCTACGGACTCCGATCGCCCCTGGCTGGTCTGGTATGCACCCGGCGAGCGTGTGGAGCTGACCGGACGCGTGCTGCACATGTGGCAATGCAAAATCGCCAACCTGCTCGTTGAAGAGGTTATCGGGAACGATCCCGGAGCGGGCCCGCTCGTGCACCTGGGTCTGGGCGTGCACTGGCGCACGATGACCTGGTGCGGCGGCGTCTGGCTGACCGGCGGCACCGTGCTGTTCAGATCCTCCGCCGAAACCGACCGGCCGACCCCGGCCACGCCAGGGCCGCCCCGACCTGTGGACGTGTCGGTGGCATTCACCCACTCCGGGCTGGATGCGAATGCGCAGCTGCAGGTCCTGGTTCCACGCGAACCCCTGGCAGTGCGCTGGCCCGAATCGCTGCCGCCGCTGGTACTCGATGGCGTCGCCGACGTCATGACACGCGCGGACTCCTTCCCGTCCCTGCGAATCGATGGCCATCGTGCAGCGGTTCTGGAGGGAGCTGAGACACGACCGAGGAAACTACCGGGCGACTCGGCGGAGCTGTCGCGCGACGCCCTGGCCGCGGGCACGGTCGATTCGCCCCCAAAGGCAGGCAGCGCTGGACCAGCTCCCGTTCACCCAGGCATCGAGTCTTCCGATCTGCGCGGCGCCGGGCGCGCCGTCATGGTTCGAGCCGATTCACCCCTGGGGGCGGTGCGCGGCGTGCTCGCCGCATGGCGCACCGGCCTAACGGCAGTGCTGATCTCCCAGGACTCCGATGCCGAACTCGTCCGGGCAGCCTGCCGACAGGAGGGCGCTACGGCACATCGGCCTGGACCACCGTCCCCTCCCCCTCAACGGCAAGCGTGCGCTCATCGGCACCGATGAACAGCGCCTGCCCCTGGATCAACCGGGCCTGTCCCGCAGGCGTGGTGATCAGCGTGTCGCCTTCGGTCGCCAATAAGATCCGCGGCCCCCGGCCGGGAACCTGGACGCGCCCGTCGGACGGGACCACCGTGGTCACCATCAGCTCGAAATCGTCCACAGGTGCGTAGTAGGCGCGGGTGGCGCGGGACAGATACTCGGGGGCCGGACGCACCGGTGGCGCCGCCACATAGTCCACACAGGCCAGCATCTGCGGCACATCCACGTGTTTGGAGGTCAGCCCTGCGCGCAGCACGTTGTCGGAGGAAGCCATTACCTCAATGCCCATGCCGGACACATAGGCGTGCACACTACCGGCGGGCACGAACAGCGACTCGCCCGGACGCAGCGTGACGGGATTGAGTAGTAGAGCCGCAGCCACACCCGGGTCGCCGGGGAAGGAGCGCCACATGCTGATCACATTGGAGTCCACCCGCCGCGACGGCGAGGCTCCGGCGATCAGGCGAGCATCGATCTCCGCAACCAGTGCGGCGGTTTCCTCGACCTGCGGCCGGGTGGCGGCGGAGACGAGATCGGTGAATACCTGCCGGATTCCGAAGCGAGTCGGATTCAGCCGCAGGGTGCGGCGCATTCGCCGGGCCAGCGGGGAGCGCAGATCTGCCAGTATCTCCGCTGCCCGCCGGGGTGCCCGGAAACCCGCCACGGCCTCGAAGCGGGTCAGGGCCAGCACCATCTCGGGCTTGTGGTTGGTGTCCTTGTAGTTGCGCACCGCACTGTCCAGGGGCACGCCGGCCTCATTCTCCAGCTCGTAGCCGGCAACGGCCTGTTCCAATGAGGGGTGCACCTGCAGGGAGAGGACCCGGGCGGGAGCGATGAGCTTGAGCAGGAAGGGCAGTCTGGGTCCGAAGCGCCGCGCCACATCCTCGCCCAGCAGGCGCCGCGGATCGGAGTCGATCAGCTCGGCGAGAGTGCGCGTACCGGCCAGGGTGCGGCCGGCCGGGTGGGCGCCGAACCACTGCTCCGCCCATGGTTCGCCGTCCGCCTCAATGCCCAGGAACTCGGGGATGGCCTCGGCTGAGCCCCAGTCATAGCGCCGCCGCGCACCGTCAAGACGTTCCATGGGCGCCAACGGTAGCCGACCCTTCAGTTAAGAGTTCGAACGCCGGCCGGAATCACAAAACGCGTCTGGCCCATTTGCGGCAGAACAGCACGTGGATGGGCCACACTGTGCCCATGCGAGGCATCATCCTGGCCGGCGGCTCCGGCACGCGACTGAACCCGATCACTCTGGGCACCTCCAAGCAGCTGGTCCCGGTGTACGACAAGCCGATGATCTATTACCCACTGAGCACACTCATGCTTGCGGGCATCCAGGACGTCCTGGTGATCACCACTCCGCATGACGCGGCGAGCTTCCACCGGCTGCTGGGCGATGGCTCTCAGTTGGGCGTGAACCTGTCCTACACGGTGCAGGACGTGCCCAACGGACTGGCGCAGGCCTTCGTCCTGGGCGCGGACTTCATCGGCGACCAGCCGGCCGCCTTGGTGCTGGGAGACAACATCTTCTACGGCCCGGGTATGGGCACGCGTCTGCGCCGCCACACCAGCCCCGACGGCGGGGTTGTATACGCCTATCAGGTGGCCGATCCGAGTGCGTACGGCGTGGTGGAGTTCGACACCGACTTCAAAGCCATCTCCATAGAGGAGAAGCCCGCCCGACCCAAGTCCGACTACGCCGTGCCCGGCCTGTACTTCTACGACAACGACGTGGTGGAGATCGCTAAGAACCTCACTCCCTCCGCGCGCGGCGAGTATGAGATCACCGATGTCAACCGCACCTACCTGGAGGCCGGGCGGCTCACCGTGGAGGTCCTCCCCCGCGGCACCGCGTGGCTGGACACCGGCACCTTCGACTCCCTGGCTGACGCCACCGGATTCGTGCGCACCGTCCAGCACCGCCAGGGCCTGAACATCGGCTGCCCGGAGGAGGTCGCCTGGCGCATGGGCTTCATCGACGACGACGGTCTGCGAGAGCGCGCCGAGCCACTGGTCAAGTCCGGCTACGGCCAGTACCTTCTTGATCTGCTCGAGCGCGGCCGCCGCTGACACCCCTAGGGGGCCGGGTGCACGGCTTCCCCAACCCGCAACCACCGAGACCCACATCCCCACGAGCATTGGAGACTCATGACTGACAGCACCGACACGCCCACCACGGAAGGCAGCGGCATTGAGCTGCTCAAACCGCTCGGCGTCGAAACCACCCCAATCCCCGGATTTCTACGCATCGACCTAACCGTGCATGGAGACAACCGCGGCTGGTTCAAGGAGAACTGGCAGCGGGAGAAGATGACGGCTCTGGGACTGCCGGACTTCGGCCCGGTGCAGAACAACGTCTCCTTCAACGACGAGGTCGGGGTGACCCGTGGCATTCACGCCGAGCCGTGGGACAAGTTCGTGTCGGTAGCCACCGGGCGGGTCTTCGGCGCCTGGGTGGACCTGCGCGAGGGACCTACCTTCGGCACCGTGTACACCACCGTCATAGACCCATCGGTGGCGGTATTCGTGCCCAAGGGCGTGGGCAATGCCTACCAGACCCTGGAGCCCAACACCGCCTACACCTACCTGGTCAACGACCACTGGTCCGCCGAGGCCCAGTACACCTTCCTGAATCTCGCCGATGAGACCGTCGCAGTGCCGTGGCCAATTCCGCTGGACCAGGCGATCCAGTCCGACAAGGACCGTGCCCACCCGCGCCTGGCGGACGTCGTCCCCTTCCCTGCCGCGGAGGCTGACGCTACCGCGCCTGCCGGAGTGGGGCGGCGCGTGCTGGTTACCGGTTGCAAGGGGCAGCTCGGCCGGGAGCTGATGAAACAGCTGCCCGAGGCCGGCTACTCCCCCGTCGGAGTGGACCTGCCGGAGGTGGACATCTCCGACGCCGAGGCGATGGCCGCCTGGGACTGGTCCGCCTACGACATCATCATCAACGCGGCCGCCTGGACGAACGTGGACGGAGCCGAGACCATCGAGGGACGGCGCCTGTCCTGGCGCGCCAACGCCACCGGGCCGGCCAACCTGGCCCGGGAGGCATCCCGCCACGGGCTCACCCTGGTGCACATCTCCAGCGAATACACCTTCGACGGAGAACTCGAGCCCCACACCGAGGCCGAGGCCCCCAGCCCGCTGGGCGTGTACGGCCAGTCCAAGGCGGGCGGAGACGCCGCCGTCGAGGCCACTCCGAACCACTACCTGGTGCGCACCTCCTGGGTGGTGGGCGACGGCAAGAACTTCGCCAAGACCATGGCCTCCCTGGCCGCCCGCGGGATCGCCCCGAAGGTGGTGGACGACCAGACCGGCCGGCTCACCTTCACCACGGACCTGGCCGCCGGCATCATCCACCTACTGCGCACCGGCGCCGAGTTCGGCACCTACAATCTGTCCGGCGAGGGGCCGGTGGTCTCCTGGTGCGACGTCGCCAAGCGAGTCTTCGAGCTGGTGGGTCACAGCGCCGACGAGGTGACGCCGGTATCCACCGCCGAGTACTACGCCGGTCAGAAGGGCATCGCCCCCCGACCGCTTCGCAGCGCCCTGGATCTGAGCAAGATTGAGGCAACCGGCTTCACCCCGGCCAATTCCATGGAGCGCCTGGACACCTACGTAGCCGCACTCGGTTGACCACGGTACCCGCCAGGTCGCTCTACCCCGCCATACTCGTAGCCGAACCCGTCATCTAGGATCTTTGCATGCTGATTCCTACCAGTTGTCGCAACCGCCGCCCGCGCTGCGCATTCCAGGACCCGTCGCCCGACCCCGCCGAGCAGGAGACCACCTGTGCCCTCTGCTGAGGCCCATCGTGTCGTGCTTAGACTCCTGGGCTTCACCGGATGGCCGCTGCTCACCCTCGTGACGCCACTGTTGGCCATGCCCGTCGTGGCTCGGCTCGCCGGTCAGGGATGGTCAAGCATGGCGACGGCGATGTCGGTAGGGACTTTTGGTTCCGCTGCTGTCCTGTGGGGATGGAACTATGTCGGTCCCGCCCGTGTTGCCCGGCTGAAGACGGTCGAAGAACTCAACCGTCTGTACTCCGGCAGTGTGCTGAGTAGGGGTCTGCTGTGTCTTGGCGTCATCCCCGCATGCGCCGCGATCAGTGCATGGATCGCCGTACCTTCATTGCGAGTCGCTGCGGCTGCCACGGCAGTTGCTTTTGTCCTGCCCGCGATGTCGCCGCAGTGGTACTGCATTGGCGTAGGAGATGCGCGCCTGTTGGGCTACTTCGACACTTTGCCGCGGGCGCTCTCGACGGTAATCGCTATACCGCTCATGATTGTAAGCGGACAGGTGATTATCTACCCCTGCCTGCTTGCTATCGGCGTGTTCATCGGGTTGATGCTGTTTAGGCGCCGGGTATTTCCTGATGTTTGCGCCGACTACCCCAGCCTGCCCGAGGTGTGGGCCGACATCAGAAGGATGAGCGGGGCAGCCGGCTCTAACCTTGTGGGTGCTGCCTATGGGTACACACCCACTCCCATCGCGACTGCGGCCCTAAACCCGGGACTATCCTCCCGCTTCGCCTCCGCGGACCAGATCTACCGCTACGCCCTGTTTCTCGTCCAGGCCTTGGGCAACGCTCTCCAGGGCTGGGTCCTGGAAGTCGATGGACTCCAGGGGCGCAGGCGCCAGCGACTGGCTATCGTGGCACACCTGGTACTGGGAGTATGTGGCGCGCTCGGTCTCGCCGGTATGACTCCGCTGATCAGTTCTATCCTTTTTGGAGCACAGATTTCTGCCACCTATGCGGCTTCGGCATGGTACGGCGTGGCTTTCTTCGCGATCTCCACGGCGACCCCGCTATTGCGCAATGTCCTCATCCCCGCAGGTCAGGCACGCACTGTTTTCGTTGCTACTGTCGTGGCTGCCATCGGCGGCTTGGGAGTAATGACAGTGGGTGCCGTACTTCGCTCCATGACGGTCATTGCTGCGGGAATGGCCTGCTCCGAACTGCTTATCCTCATGGTCCTCGCTCCCAGCGCCTTGCGCGCCCTGCGACGCATGGACGCGCATGATCAGGCCCGGGCACCGATGTCCGTTACCGCCTGGGCGGAGAAGCCACCTCAGCGACGATGGAGCCCCGGTGATGAGCGCGACTGCCGTTGACCTGCCCGACCGGATTGACCGGGTGGGCGCCGTCGTGACCGCCTTTGCCCCGGGGCCCGGACTCGTCCGGACGGTGGAGAGCCTGACCAGCCAGGTAGATGAGATCGTTGTCGTCGACGATGGGCCCGAGCTGGCTACCGGAGCCACACGGGCGGTCCTCGCCGACTGCCGGGCACACGGCGTGCATGTTGTTATCCACGACCACAACCGAGGCATAGCCGCCGCTCTCAACGAAGGCGCTCGGCATCTCGGTCTGTCCTGCGACGCCGTGCTCACTGTGGACCAGGACTCCCTCCTGCCACCGGGCTACATCGCAGCCCAGATCAAGACCTTCGCCGCGGCACGGGCGGCAGGCATTCCCGCAGGAATGGTTGCGCCCCAGGCCGCGGGCAACATCCGAGGCCTGCCCGGAACCCACGGCCGGGATCATATCGTCGTCGGTGGTGAGCCCATCCAGTCCGGCCTGCTCGTCACCCGCGCGCTGTGGCAGGCGCTCGGCGGCTTCGAGGAGGGCCTGTTCATCGACGGCGTCGACTCGGACTTCTACCTGCGCGCCCTGGATGCAGGGGCAGTACCCGTTGTCGCCCCCGTGTCGATCGAGCACCAGCTCGGCACGACAGTGACCGCGAACCTGGGACCCTGGCACTTGTCGCTGACCCTCGCCGCGGAGTTCCGCTACTACTATCAGGTACGCAACCTCGTGGCACTTGTGCGCCGTCACGGCCGCAAGCATCCACGATGGTGTATCAAGGCTGTCGGCAAGCAGGCTCGGCACCTGATCATTGTCACTGCACTGGTTCCGGGCAGGCGCGGTCGGCTGGCACACGCAGCGCGTGGACTGATGGACGGTCTCGCCGGCCGCAGGGGCGCGCTGGACGGCACGCCCCGGAAAGCAGAAGAAAATGAATGACACCACTCACGGCCCCGGCGATGCTCAGGACGGGCCGGCGAACATCAGGCACCCGGTGGGGCATGCCCAGCACGTGGATTCTTCCCTTGCCCTCGACATCTTCATACCCTTCTGGGGCGACCCGGACTACCTGTATGACGCGGTGCGCTCCGTTCTCGCCCAGAACGACGACCGTTGGCGCTTGACGGTTGTGGACGACTGCTATCCGCGAGACGTCTCCGGGTTCTTCGAGTCCCTCCAAGACCCCCGAGTACGTTATCTCCGCAACGAGACGAACTTGGGCATCATCGAGAACTTTCGCGCATGCCAGCATCTTGCTGAGGCCGAATACACGGTGTTCATGGGCTGCGATGATCTGCTGGGGCGGGACTACGTCTCAACCATCCTGTCCGTGGCCGAGGCGAGACCCGGTGTCGAGATCATCCAACCGGGAGTCGAGGTCATCGATGAGAACGGCTTCGTACATCTGCCATTGAGCGACCGAGTCAAGCGGGTGATGCGGCCGCACGGAACCGGCCTGCGCACGATGCGCGGTCAGGCACTGGCTACCAGCCTCATGCACGGGGACTGGCTCTACTGGCCGAGTCTGGCCTTCCGCACCGAAGCCCTGCAAGCCGTTGATTTCCTGGACGAGTACGAGATCATCCTGGATGTCGGGCTGCTGGTGGATCTCATCATCAGGGGCGCACGGCTCGTACTCACCGACGAAGTCTGTTTCCGCTACCGCCGTCACGCTCAGAGCCTGTCATCAGTTTCCCTAGTGAGCGGGTCGCGATTGGCAGACGAACGACGTTTCTTCCACATGGAGGCCGAACGCTTCGACGAAATGGGCTGGTCGCGCGCGGAGCGTGCAGCACGGGCACACATAACTTCACGCCTGCATGCCGCGACGCTTCTCCCGGCTGCACTGCTGCACAAGCGCTCCGAGGTACCCGGACTACTGCGCCACATCGCCTGCTGAAGCGTGAGTGCACCGAGTGCAGGCGAAACAGCCGACGCACTTCACGTCCTTCAGTGGCACACGCCACGCCGAATCAGTTCGCGCAGGCAGCGCAGCAAAAGCCACCGTGATCTCAGGGCGGCGCGCACACCCCGCGGCCGGTTGGGTGTCTGATTCGACTCGTGAAACCGCCGCAGCACAGTTCGCTGCGGGCAATGCGCCAATGACCCTTGCAGGTTGCCGTACAGGGCGATCCACAGATCATGGGATTCATTCAGGAATGCGGGGAAGGGCAACAATCCGGCGGCAAGGGTTTCGGCACGCACCCCCATAGCACATCCGTAGTACGGCAGATTCCCAGCCAGCACACCAATGACGTTACGCATCCCATGAGTGCGCCGCTGCGGCTTGAGGCGCCAGTCGGACTGGCCGTATGGACCCCGAATCGCCTGAGGCCCGCCCAGTGTGGCTAGGTTGGTCGCCGCGACTCCACGCTTCCGCAGAGCCAGCGTGAGCACCTGAACGTGGTCCTCGGTCCAGATGTCGTCCTGATCGCTCAGCAGGAGGTATTCGCCCCGAGCCAGTTGCAGCGCCTGCTCGAAGGTCCGCACATAACCGCGATTATCCGTACGCGCCATCAGCCGAACCCTGGAGTCGTTTATGGAGCGGACAATCTCCACTGTGGCATCGGTCGATGCGTCATCAACGACGACGAGTTCATCGTCGGTACCGAGCTGTGCCAGGATCGACTCTATCTGCTTTTCAACGTAGCGTTCCCCATTGTAGGTCGCCATGCACACGCTCACTCGGGGCAGTTCTCCACTCATTCGTCCTCTTCATCACCTTTGTCTGTCTGCCCGGGGTGTGAGTCGCCGGGCCTGCCGAGCTTCCGGTCCAGCCTCGAGTAGGAATCGATCAGGCGGAGGACTGCAACGTTCTCGGCCAATACCCGGGTCTCGTCCTCCAGGCGACTGATCTCCAACGAAAGATGCAGGGACACTCCCAGCAGCAGGAGGATCGCCAGAGCGAATAGAAGGTTCGATGGAACCTGTATGCCGAGCAGGCCCGCAATGGCGCCCAGGAGATCTGGAGCCAGCGACAGCACCAGGATTGCGAGCCCCACCAGTATCCACAGTGCCGCGTACTTCTCCCGCAATTTGCGGGATCGCAACAGCGAGATGACGAATAGCATGATGACGCCGGCAATAGCAACGAAGAAAATCTGTGTGGCTCCCATCAGTGCACCTCCCCCTGATTCCGTTTCCCGTTCTCGAGGGGACGGCGCGACGTCCTGTCCACGGGCCGACGCGTCAATGAGATGAGCAGAGCGAACATGGATCGAATTAGATATACCGCCGATTTCCAGGGGTTATTCGACGGTTTGCCCGCCTGTCGCGGCCGCATCGACACCCCCACCTGATTGACGGCCAGACCCGAACGCACCGCTATGACGAGGGAGTCGATCGTGTCTCCGAGGTACTCAGCGGGGTAGTACAGGCAGTACTGATCGATGGCTATCCGGTCGGCCGCCCGGAATCCACTCGTCACATCCGTCAGCCGGGTGCGGCTCAGGCGGCCGACGATTCCTGCCAGTAGTACCATCGCCCAGCGCCGCGGACCGTGTGCCTCGTAAGATCCGACCTCGGTGAAACGAGCCCCGATGGAGATGTTGGCCGCCTTCAGGCCATCAAGGACCCTGTCGATGTCGCGAGGATCATGCTGCCCGTCGGCATCGACCTGTATCGCGCGGTCATAGCCGAACTGGCGGGCGAACTTGTATCCGGCACGCATAGCCCCACCGACACCGAGGTTGTAAGGCAGATCGAGGACCAGCGCTCCGGCGCTCTGCGCAACTTCGGCCGTCCGGTCATCCGAACCGTCGTTCACGACGAGCAGATCGTAACAGGGGACGGTCTCACGCAGCTCACGGATTGTGGAACCAATGACATCCTCTTCGTTCCACGCCGGCATGATGACCAGCGTACGGGGCGCATTGCTCTGCATGAGGCTCCTCTGGGAAGACGGAAGGCGTAGCTCATACTAGATGATCATTGCGCCCACTGCGGGCGGAACCCACTGGCTACGCCTGTCAGCGCCGTCCGATGCCAACGTAGGTGAAACCGGCGGCCTTCCAGTCCTCGCGCGGCAGTGCGTTGCGTCCGTCGATCACGATGCGGCGGGCCACTAGCTCGCCCGCCTTGACGGGGTCGAAGGTGGTGAACTGCTGCCATTCGGTCCCCAAGACAACCAAGTCGGCGTCCTTCAGCGCCTCCTCGATGCTGCCGGCGATCTCGTAGGGCAAGTCCTCGCGGTCGGCCAGGATCGGGCCGGCCGCCGGGTCCATGACCACCACCGAGGCAGACAGGTCGGTGAACTCCTGCGCCAGGTCCAGGGAGGGGGAGTTGCGCATGTCGTCGCTGTCCGGCTTGAATGCCGCACCGAGGATCGCCACCCGCTTCCCAGCCAGCTCCTCACCGACCAGCCTACGGGCGATGCCCACCACGGAATGGCGTACGGCCTCGTTGACCTTGTCCACTTCGGCGAGGAAACCGAGCGCCTGGCCGACACCCAGCTCATTTGCGCGGGCCTGAAAGGCGCGAATGTCCTTGGGCAGGCAGCCTCCGCCGAAGCCGATGCCGGCGCGCAGGAACCGCTTGCCGATCCGTTCGTCCAGACCGATGGCGGCGGCCAGCGCGGTTACGTCGGCGCCGGCGGCGTCGCAGATCTGCGCCATGGCGTTGATGAAGGAGATCTTGGTGGCCAGGAAGGCGTTGGCGGAGATCTTCACCAACTCCGCGGTCTGGTAATCCATCACCAGACGGGGCTTACCCGCCTCAATGATGGGCCGGTAAAGCTCATCGAGGGCCGCTTGCGCAGCCGCCGCGGCCCGCTCGTCGTTGGGCAGACCGTAAACCATACGGTCGGGTTCCAGGGTGTCCTTGACGGCGAAGCCCTCGCGCAGGAACTCCGGGTTCCACACCAGGGTGACGCCGGCGGGAGCGACCCGCTCGGCCAGGCGGGCGGCCGTGCCGACCGGGACGGTCGACTTACCAGCGACGACCTCGACGCCGTCGGCGCACTGGCCCAGGTGCGGCAGCATGCCCTCAACCGCCGCATCCACATAGGCGAGGTCGGCCGCGCCGGTCTCCGACTGGGGGGTGCCCACACCAATGAAGTGCACCTGCGCGCCGGCGATCGCCTTGTAGTCGGTGGTGAAGGTCAATCGACCGGCCTCAACGTTACGGCGCAGAAGCTCCTCAAAACCGGGCTCGAAGAAGGGCGCCCTGCCCTGAGACAGCAGTTCGACCTTACGAGAGTCAACATCGACTCCCACCACCGTGTGACCCAACTCGGCCATCGACGCCGCATGCACGGCCCCTAGGTACCCACAACCGATTACCGAAATACGCATGCGGGCAGATTATCCGATATGTGCCGGTGCTGGGATGCATGTCGGGCCGACAGCGAGGTTCGGCGACTGACCAGCGGCACACAGCCGTGGGTTGCAGATCATACGGACGTGACCCGGAACCGTTCGGGGTGGTCGTGCGCACACGGCCGTCAGTTGACGTGGAGTGTCCATGCACCGAAGACGTAGGCCAGTACCGCCAGAGTTGCCACAGCTATCTGCACCCCCCGCGATCTCAACGCCCAGGCGGCAGGAATCGCCAGCATGGGAATCAGTACCATTGCGTAACGCGGCTGCATGGCTACGGCGCTGCCGAACACCGCGGCGAATGCGACATTCACGGCGGGACCGATCCCCAGCAGCGACACCGCCCCGGCCTGTGCGAAGCGCCGCCGGAGCGGCTCGACTCCGGGGAGCAGCCAGGCGACGGCGACCAGGGCCGCAATCGCCCCCCACAACGCCAGGCTCGGGAACACCGACGCCTGTGTGGCGGCCGGCCAATTCGAGGTGAACAGCCCCAGCAGCGAGTCGTCCGCATAAAACAGGCTACGCGCCAGATCCACCTGCCCGGCAGGATCCCCGGTGAGCTGCTGAGAAGGCACCCTCAACTGTTCCTTGAGCCACATCCAGCCCAGGCCGACGGCCAGCGCCGCAGCCACCGGGACCAGTACGAAAGGCAACCGTAATCGCTGTTCCGATCCAGAAGCGCCTTTATCCGGCTCACCAGGCCGCATCCGGTACCACAACAGGAAGATCACCGCCGCAACGACCGCGAAGCAGTTCTGGAACTTCACCAGAGTGACCACCATCGAAACGACGACAAATGGCCACAAGGCCCACTCCCGCTTGGCATACAGCAGCGCTGCCAGAAAAACGAGGGAACCGCACAGAAGGTTGGGGGCGTCCGGGCTGATGTAGGAGTTCGTGACTCTGAAGCCCGGCATGGCGGCAATCAGGAGTGGCAACGCGCCGACCATCAACCATGATGCCTCCCCCACGCGCCGCAACAGGTATGCCAGTACCAGCATGCCTACGGCCAGCCACAGAGCCCCCGTCAGACGGGCGGCCGTGATCAGCGACAGCCCCGGAAGCACCGCCATGATGGCCTTCGCCATCCACGCAGTTGTGAAGTAGTACACCGGAGAGTGGACTCCGGCGGTGGAATGGCCGTTCCAGGGATAGACGTCTAGCGGCTCGTCCACGCCACACGTCCCGGAATACGTCACGGACTCCTGTTCGAGTCCGAAACCGCGGCAAGACGCCGCCTCCCGGGCAAGGCCATCGACGGTCTGCCCCTCCCGGGCCAGGACTCCTCGCGAGGCCTTGTCGACAGCGTCCACGTAGTTGTACTCGTCGATGGGCGATAGAGCCGGATGCACGTAGACGTAGCGGGCTGTCACTATCGATGCGAGCACGGCGAACAGGACGGTGATGAGCAGCCAGCACACCCAACTCGGCATGGCCGTGAGTCGGGTACGGACCGATCCAACAGATGAGGACATCTAGGCACCTTTCGCTTCAACGGCACCTGATACTAGCCGCATCCGACTCGTTCCCGGAGGCGAGGGCCGGTCAGCCCCAGTACTCGATGTGTGGATCCGCGACCGCGTGGTTCTGCCAGCGCTCGGCCGCGCGGCGTTCTGCGTCGGATACCACCGCCGTCCGAGTGGATGACTCGCGGTGTATCAGCCGAACGCTATTCACACACATGCTCGCACCGAGACTCCCGAGCCGTATGCACAGGTCGACGTCGTTGAAGTTCAATGGCAGCGATTCGTCCATACCACCGACAGCAAGGTAGTCCCGGCGGCGCGTCGCCAGGCAGGCACCGGTCACCGCGGCGTATTCGATGTCCGCCTGGGCCAGGGGATGCAGCGGGTCGTCAGGCTCGAAGATCCGCGGGTGCATGGGTAAGTCATGAGGCGGACACACGATCCCGATGTGCTGAAGCCTGCCGTCATCGAACAGCAGCCGTGCTCCGACCGCTGCGACACCAGGACGTCCCAGCGCCCCGAGCAAGCTGTCCAGCCAACCCTCGGTAAGCGGTTCGACGTCATCGTTGAGCAGCACGACGACGTCGCCGTGCGCGGCATCCACCCCGGCGTTCACCGCGTGCGAGTAGTTGAATTCACCCTCGGTCCTGACGATCTCGTGGATCCCGTTCCAAGCGGACGCGCACCGCTCGATGGCGTCGTCATCAGCTTCCGAGTCGGCGATGAGAACCAGTTCCAGGTCAGGGGCGGTGGTAGTGGCGCGCACCGCCCGCACCGCTACATCGGCCAGCACTCGCTCGGCGCCGTCGCTCAATTGACGGCAGGCGAAGGCCGTGGGCAGGATCAAGGAGACGCGCGCCGAAGCATCGCGTGCGCGCACCAGCGGCATTCCGAGAGGACCCGCCAGGACCTTGCCGGGCTCGCCGGTTCGGGACAGGTGAGCTCTGACGGCGTCTAGACGATCAGCGACGCCGCCGCGAACCACAGGGGTCGCCTGCTGGACGGCAATGATCGGGCAGTGTGCAACCAAGTCCGCGGCGTCGATCAGACGCAGCTGCGCGTCCCACTCCGTACTCGCCTCTGCCAGCCCCGCGTCCATCGCCGCCGCATACACATCGCATCTGACCAACAGGGCCCTGCCCGTATAGGGAAACTGCTCGAACAATCGTTCCGACCAGCGCTGGCAGCGACGGATCACCCCCTGCTCGATTCTGTCGGCGGTCACCACACCGGCGCCGGTATCCGTCGCAAACCGTTCCAATGCCTCCAGCGCCCCGGCCTCGAGTTCATCACCGGCCCCTAGACCGAGAAGGTAGCGGCGCTGATCGCCGACCCGTGTGAACTCCTCGCCCCAACGCCCGAGCTCCAGGGCATCCTGCGGCCGAGAGGCTCCTGCGAAACTGCGCCGGGTTCTGGCGACCGCATCCTCATCCCCCGTGCCGACAATCACCAGCACTCCGCTCATCGGCTTCTCCCGATTCGACGCCTATGCGGGAGGGCGGCCGGGGCCTGTAACCGCTGCTCCATCTCTCCGAGACGATCGTGCAGGGAACGAACCAACTCGCGCTCGTCCTCAAGTGCCGCTTCGAGTTCGGCGATCCTGCCGCTCTGGGAATCAATGATGCTCGTTCTGATCACCACCGCAGCGCGCAACGAGGTCACCTGCGCCTCGAGTTCGGCACATCGCAACGCCGTCGGGGCTCCGTCTGAAGCGGCGGCAGGATCGGCCGATGGTACCTGATTCGTCATACAGCAAGCATACGACCTGTCGGCCCGCGACCGATTTCCTGGGTAGCATTCAGTCTATGCGGATCGTCCAGGTTTCTGCCCACTACCCTCCGAACTTCATCTCCGGAGGAACGCTGGTTCCTCAGCGTATTGCCCGCTACCTGGCGGCCTCAGGGCATGAATCGTATGTCTACGCCGGTCACCTAGATGAGTCCCGTGCGCCTTTGACCACCTGGGATGAGGCCGACGATCACGGGGTGCACGTCACTTGGCTGAGCACGACGCCGTGGACGGCCTGGACGGATGCGAAGAACTTCGACAATCCGGGGGCGACGGAGGCCTTCGAGACCTGGTTATCCACCGTGAAACCCGACATCGTGCATGTGCACTCGCTGCAGACCCTGGGAGTTGGGCTGATCGAGGCCGCCCGCAGAGCGGGCGCCAAGGTCGTGCTCACGATGCATGACTTCTGGTGGTTCTGCTCCCGCCAGTTCCTCGTGGACAGCAACATGCGTCCGTGTTCACTCGTTGTCGACTGCGGCGCCTGCGACTGCAACACTCACCCTGCCCTGGGCGGACGATCCCAAAGGCTGCGCGAGGCATTGCGGTCGGTCGACCTGGTCCTGGCCCCATCGGAATCGGCCGCCAAAGTGTTCGCCGCCAACGGGGTTGAACCACAGCGCCTACGTGTCAACGAGAACGGCCTGCCTGACACGCAACTGGAGCGCCTGGGCGACTCCCCGTCCCCGCGCACAGGTGCCGGTCCCCTGCGTTTCATGTACGCGGGCGGCACCCAGGCGATGAAGGGATACGATGTCCTGTTGGCTGCCGCGCGGACGCTCGGAGACCGAAGCGGCCTCGTGCTGGACGCCTATGGTGTGGCAGATGCGCCTAACGCTCCCAGGAACGTCCCGCAATGGTTTCATGCCCGGCCCGCCTATCGGCCACAGGATCTTCTCGGAGTTCTCGGCGAGCATGACGTACTGGTCCTGCCATCCGTCATGCGTGAGTCCCACTCCATACTGACTCGGGAGGCGCTCGCAGCCGGTCTGGCCGTGGTGTGCACCGACACGCTCGGACCCGAGGAGGCGATAACCGAAAACGTCAATGGCCACATCGTCCCTGCGGGCAATCCCTCCGCGCTCGCCGAGGTCCTGGGAAGGCTGGCCGATGATCCCGTAACGGCCCGCACGCTCACGGGCGTGGGGCCGTCCTCGCCCATCCGTTCGTTCTCCGAACAGGCCAGAGAACTCATCGACTACTACGCCGAAGTCGTGCCCCGTGATGGCGCCGCGGGAGGACAGACCGCCGGCGGACAGTCCCCGGATGCTCCGGACCGGTCCGCCGTTCGGCGCGCCCAGGCACAGTTGCTGCGCAAGGTTCTGTTCATCGTAGGAATCGACGGCGCTCCCTTGCGCTATCGGGTGCATCTGCCCGCAGAGGCGCTCGGGCTGCGCGGGCACCTGTCTATCATTCGCCATTATCGTGACCCGCAGCTCCTCGCCGACATCGATCAGGTTGATGCGGTGGTGGTTTACCGTGTCCCCGCTACGGTGCAGGTGCTTGAGCTAATCAAGCGTGTGCAGGCGCGTCCAGAACCGATTCCCGTCCTGTTCGACGTAGACGATCTGATCTTCGATTCCACTCTGCGTGGACAACTGGACGGTTTGAACGGGATGTCTGAGAGTGAGATCGACCTGTGGTGGCATGGTGTGGACCGTTATCGGACAACACTTGAGGCATGTGACGGCTTCATCGGTTCCACTCAGGCATTGTGCGATGAGGCCACCCGTCTAACGGGGTTGCCGTCCTACCGGTTCTCCAACGGCGTGGGAATGCTTCTCGCCCGCGCCTCCGACCGCGTGCTGCTGTCGAGCCATCAGCATCGCGGTGCTCACATCACTATCGGCTACTTCTCCGGTACGACGACGCACGACTCGGACTGGGCGTTCGTTGAGCCCGCCGTGATTGCGGTCATGGAGCGGCATCCGGAGGTCCGTTTACGCCTGGGCGGATACCTGCGTCCTTCAGCGGCCATGTCCAAGTACTCGGATCGGATCGACCGGCTGGACTTCACACATTGGCTCAAGCTTCCAGCCTTATTGCGAGAGACCGATATCTGCCTTGCCCCGCTCACCGGTGACTCCGTGTTCAATGAGTCGAAATCTGCAATCAAGTGGTTAGAGGCGGCCCTTGTCGAGCGGCCAATGATAGCCAGTCCCACATTGCCGTTCCGCGAGGTAATCGATGACGGCGTAACCGGAATCATCGCTGAAACTCCGGAAGCATGGGAGGACGCGCTGGAGTCGTTGATCTCCTCCACGGCGATGCGTGCGCGTATCGGGGCGATGGCGCGTCGCAAAGCGCTGCTCGAGCTGTCTCCTCATATTCAGGGGCGCGTTTACGAGGACCTGCTCATCAACGCCACGCTCAATCTGCGCGAGCACGGCAGAAGAACTTCCTCCTCCTGGGAACCGATTGTCGAAGATGAGCCCTTCTCGGCTGCCGACTCCGTGGTTGATCCCTACACCGAGATCGTTCCCGGCGCCTTTGTCTCTCCGCCGGCAGCCGCACGCACCATACGTCTGGCCCGCCGCGCCGCCGCTGTTGCGAAATCCGATGGCATGGGTGAAGTCGTCCGCCGCATCGGTGGCAAACTCCGCTCTCGGATCAGGCTTTGAGACGACACGCTCGGCGGCTTCGCGCAAATGCCAGCCGGGCGTGGCCAGACTCAGTGCCGCATGCCGTACCTACGGTGCACGGCGTCGGCGACTCCCTGCAGCACCGCGGCCAGTCGCTCGCGCCGCGGAGCGTTGACCAGCACATTGAACCCGGAGTACTTCGCCAGCCACCACAGGTAGCCGACACGCCACAGCGGTGGCAGGAGCCCCGATCCCACCAGCCACAAGGTGTTGCGCACCATGTAGTAATTTCGCACCGGAGCGTGAACGTGAACCGGCTGCCGTCTGCCCGGAATCTCTATCACCTGATCGCCCAGAGAATGATCCATCCGCGCGGCGGTGGCTACCAGCAGCTCGTAGCCACGGCTATGCGCACGTAGCCCCCACTCAAGATCGACATGATCGATGAACAGGTCCTCATTCATACCGCCGATGTCATCCAGGGCGCGTAGATCAATAAGGCAGCCGGAAGCGATAAGAAACGCCACCGAAAGCAAAGGCGTGTCCAACTCAGTGGGGCTCGCCCGGCGCGGCCCCCACCGCCGCGGCACATACACCAGGTCGTCAGCACCATTGTTCTCCCGGACTAGCGGTCCTATAGCGGCTACGCGGCGTGTCCTGCCGGCCGTCTCCGCCGCATTCACGAGTCGGGACACCATCCCTGGCGTGGGGGCCGAATCATCATCAGACAGCAGCACCCAACGCGCGCCCAGCGCTCGTGCCTCACTAATGCCGCGATTCTGCGCCCGAGCGATCCCGGCGTTGTGTCCCGTCTCGATCAGGACGGCGCCCGTCCGGTCGCACTGTGCTCGCAGCCTTAGCAGCTCGGTCTCGGTTGAGCCGTTGTCCACCACCACCACGCGAGCACACTGGGCGGCCAGCACCTCCAGCAGCCCCTCGCATCCGGAGGTCGGGTGGTAAGTGACGACTACGGCGACCACTGCGTTCCCTGCCCCTGGCTCTGGTGATGCCGTCACTTTCTCATCCTCGCCGCGCGCCAGCGCAACTTCCTGACGACCCCGCGCGCACCGTGCATCCGGAACACCCGAGCCGCTGCACGCAGATCCCGACGAACAGCGGAGATGGGCGACGTCCTCTCCGCACGCCCAGACCGCAGACGGCTATAGTCGTCGGCTCGGTGCGGTGCAGCGCAGAATTCGAGCAGTGGTGCCAGCGTGCGCCGCCATCGGAAGTCCTCCGCCACACGGGCTACGTTCTGGCGGGCACCAGCGGCGGCCTCGGTATCTGTGAGCATGCGGATAAAGGCATCCCGTAGGGCATCGGTGTCACCGACGGGCACACTTTCGCCCAAGTTCTCGGCGGCGACAAGCGCTCCGAAGGAGTCGCCCTCTGAGCATACGATCGGCAGACCCGCCCACAAATAGTCCAGAATGCGCGTGCGGAAGGAGAAGTCGGTCTCAACGTGCGCGAAGTGTGTGGACACACCGATGTCGGCGTCCAGCAGGTAGTTGACGCGGTCCTCGTATGCGACCCAGTCCTCGTGGAAGAACACCGTGGTCCCGGTCAGACCGAGCCTGTCCGACTCGGCCCTTGTCCGCATAGCCATGTCCATCTCCGGCACGTCCGGATTCGGATGTTTCATTCCCAGGAAGAAGAGTTTGACTGCTGGAACTTTCTCGCGTACTTGGGCGACTGCCTGCACCACGAGCAATGGGTCGAACCAGTTGTATACACCGCCTCCCCAAATGATGACCGGGTCATCTTCACCGATTCCCGGAATAACCCCCTTGATAGGGTGGCGTGACTGGGTCGCCGGAGTATCGGAGGTTCCGAATGGGACAACGTCCACAAGTCTGCGCAACGAGGGGTCGGCGTCGTACGTAACCGGATTGATGCGCCCGGCCGAGGCCAGTTGACCGAGCCACAGGTCACGCTGCTTCTCCGAGGCGCAGATGAAGAAGTCGCCCCGCGCCAACTGGGCGTTCAGTTCCAGGAGTGCGCGTGCGAGTGCCGCATCGCGCTGTTCGATCGGCTGGTACCGCTCCACCTCGAGAGACTCCAGGTGAAACGGGTCGTACAGGTCGTACACGATGCACTGGGGGGCATCGGCGAGCCAGGAGAACGTGGCTGCGATGTAGCCCTGAATAATTACCACATCGCTGCCACTCACGGCGGCGCGGAACGCTTCCACCTCGATGTGTTCCGCAGAGAAGCCCTGCCCGCTTCTGTCGCATTCGGCGAAGGTGACCAGCCTCACCGCATGACCGCGCTCAGCGAGATGAGTGGCGATCTCCCACGCCCGGATCGCAGGGCCCGCCATCTTATCGCCCAGGGTGTCGAGCGTCGCTATGAGTACGCGAGGCCTGGAGTTCTTCACAACGCCTTGTTCCGCAGACACTTCGATCACCGCATTGCTCCTGTCGCATCCCATGCCCACTCGCCGCGCATCGACACCGGACCACCTGACTCGCGATATCCGCCGACGCCTACATCGAGCACCGCAATCTCCCGCACGAAGTCTATGACGTCCTCGCCGTTGTCCGCGATGATGGCCGCGTGCAGCGGGTACCTGCCCGGCTGCAGAGGCAGGTGGGGAATTCTTAGATCGACATGTCCGGCACCGTCCACGACGGGTACATCGAATCCCAGGTCATTTGAGTAGCTCGCCCACAGATGGCTCCCCTCCCCCGTGTCCAGAGTGAGCCCCAGTCGGGGTCGGCCGACCGGCCGCTTGGCGTTGAAGTGGAGACGCAGCACTACTTCATCACCGGAGCGCAGTGCCTCAGTCACCGGTTCGCCCGACGGATCAAGGATCTCAACCGTCTCAACGAGCGCCTCCGCACTTCCCCACCTGACGCGGCCGTTCTCATCCGTTCGGATGTTGGAACGGGCGGCGTCGGCGTAGCGTTCTAGCACTATCTGGGCCGGACCGACGTCACGCAGCTCGCCGTGATCCAGATATGCCGCCGTGTCGGCCATTTCACGGAGCTGGGAGATCGAGTGCGACACCACGACGATGGTGCGTCCCTCACGTCGCAGTTCCGCAAACTTCTGGGCGCACTTGGCCTGAAAGGACGCATCTCCCACCGCGAGGATCTCGTCAACGAGCATGATATCGGGCTCCGTGTGAATCGCGACCGAGAAGCCGAGGCGAACGTACATGCCGGAGGAGTAGTTCTTCACGGGCTGATCGATGAAGTCCTCGACACCGGAGAATCCGACGACGTCATCGAACTTCTTATCGATCTCACGGCGACTCATCCCCAAAATAGAGCCGTTCAGGTAAATGTTGTCCCGACCCGACAGCTCGGGATGGAAGCCGGACCCGACCTCCAGCATCGCAGCCATACGGCCGTTGCGCTCGATGGTACCCTCATCCGGCACCAGGATCCGCGCCAGGCATTTGAGGAGTGTCGATTTTCCGGACCCGTTGTCTCCGACAAGGGCGCAGGTGGTGCCCTGCGGGATGTCGAGCGAGACGTCCTTGAGCGCCTCGAAGTCCCGGTAAGCCGACCGCCCTCTCCTCAGCAATGCAGACTTCAGTGTGTTGTTGCGCTCCTGATAGACCCGAAAACGTTTGGAGAGGTGTGCCACAGAGATCGCGTTCCGTACCGTCACCATCACAACACCTCCGCTAGACTGTCCTGACGGGACTCGAACAATCTCCAGCCGACCAGGAAACACAGAAGAGACAACAGGACCAGCACCACCCATGTGGTCACGTCAGGCATTCTGTTATCATACAGCAAATTCCTGAACGCTTCAATGAAGTAGTAGAACGGGTTGGCACGATACACGTCGAAGAGCGAGATACCATAAAACTCTTCTACGCCTGCGGAGACCGATTCCACCATTGTAGCGGGATATACAATAGGATTGGCGTAGAACCAGATCTGGAAAACGATGCCCATGAGGTACTGAGTGTCGCGGAAGTGAACATTGGCTATGGACATGGCCATCGCCACGCCGGTGGAGAACAGGGTAAGCAGCAGCATCACCGCGAGGGTGGGGACGACATAGAGGTAGGGCGCCCCCCCGAGCAGGATCACGGCCACCACGAGCACCAGCATTTCGATCGACCACGAGTACAGCCAGGACAGCGAATTCGAGACCAGCAGCGCCGAACGGGGGAAGTAGACCTTCTTGATGAGGTTCTCGTTGCCAACGAGCACGCCCATGCCCCCGGAAACGACGTTGGTGAAGAAGGACCAGGGCAGGAGCCCACACATCAGCCACAGCGCGAAGACGTCCAGGCCGGAGGGATCGCCTGCCGCCGGTTGCACCCGGATGATGAACCGGAAGACGAAAGAGTACACGACCATGAGTGCCAGAGGATTCGCCAAAGACCACAACTGGCCCAGGGCGGTACGCTTGTACTTCCCCTTGATCTCACGCATGGTGAGGTTGTAGAGGAGCTCACGCGACTCGCGCAGGTCCTTTAAGATCGCCAAAACACGCCCTTCATCGAGTATTCGGCACGGCAGGACGCGCCGCTGCCGCACTCATCATACGGCTCCCGGCGGAGTACCGGGACAGCCCACCGCACCGGCGTCCCGGCGGACCCAGGGGGTCGGCAAAGTTGTTGGCTGGGTTGGGGGTTGTTAGGGGTTTTCGGCGTGTTGGTGCGGGCGCGGCGCGACCCGCCGGTAACGATAGGTGGTGCTAACAATCCCGAAACCGGAGAGGTCGCGCCGCTGTGTCATCGGCCCCCACTCCTGCCTTGTCGCGCCAGCCCCAGACCGGGGTGTTCGCCACTGTCCCCGACCCCCGGCACCGGCGCGGGGTGCGTCACCGCCTGGATGCGGTGCTGGCCCTGGCGGCGGCGGGGGTGCTGGCCGGCTGCCGCACCCTGCTGGCCGTCTGGGAACACATGGCCGACCTGGACCCCGGCGACCTGGCCGAACTCGGCATGGACAAGGACCGACCGCTGCCGTCGGCAGTCCACCATCCGCCGCACCCTGCAAGGCCTGGACCCAGATGACCTGGACGCGCCGATCGCCTCGTGGATGCTCACCCGCACCGGCACCACAGGCGGCAGGCGCGTGATCGCTGTTGACGGCAAGACCATGCGCGGCGCCAAGGGGCCCGACGGTGGGGTGCCGCACCTGCTGGCGGCCCTCGACCAGAGCACCGGGGCGGTGGTGGCCCAGCAGCGCGTGGCCGACAAGAGCAGTGAGATACCCGCCCTAAAAGACCTGCTGGAACCCCACGACCTCCAAGGCACCGTCGTGACCGCCGACGCCCAGCGCTCACCCAGCACGGCACCGCCGAATGGATGCGCGACCGGGGTGCCGACTATGTGCTGACGGTCAAGAACAACCAGCCCGGCCTCAGAGCCAGGCTCAAGGCCCCGCCCTGGAAGGGCGTCCCCGCCGTCACCGGGATGGACTGCTCTCACGGGCGGCGGATGCGCCGCACCATCAAAGCCGTACAGACCCCCGACTGGATCAACTTCCCCGGGGCGGCGCAGGTCCTTCAGATACGCCGCCCGCACCACCACCAAGCGCCAGCCCGACGGCTCCAAGAAGTCCAAGCGCACCACGCAGGTCGTCTACCCGGGTACTGCTCTGTTCCGATCAAGGACGCTCAGCCCGAGACCGTGGCCGCCTGGATACAAGGGCATTGGGCGATCGAGAACCGACTCCACTGGGTGCGGGACGTGACCTACGACGAGGACCGCCACCAGCTGCGCACCGGTTCCGGGCCCCAGGTGATGGCCACCCTCACAAACCTGGCCATAAGCCTGATCCACACCCTCTACGACGATCCCACCACCACAGGCATCGCCTCAGCCAACCGCTCCATGACACGAAAACCCAGCAAAGCCATCAAACTCCTAACAACCCCCTAACCACACACCAACTTTGCCGACCCCCTGCCGGCGGACATGCGACCAAGGCGTTCTGAGGCTCGGCACTCCGATAGCATTGCGACTACTCATCCATCACGCTTGTCCGCCTCCCCAGAGCGCCCGATGCCCCCTGGGTGCGGCTTTGAAGGAATCCGACCACGACTATGAAGCTCTTCATCCAAGTCCCCTGCCTCAACGAGGAGCGGACGCTAGGCATGGTCCTAGACACGATTCCCCGCCAGATCGAGGGCGTCGACGAGATCGAGATCCTGGTGATCGACGACGGCTCCACCGACCGCACCCTGGAGGTGGCTCGCGAGCACGGGGTGAAGCACTTCGTGCGCCATGCCCGCAACATGGGCTTGGCCCGCTCCTTCCGGGACGGCGTCGACTACGCCCTAGCGCACGGCGCCGACATCGTGGTCAATACCGACGGCGACAACCAATACAAGCAGGAGTACATCGGCAATCTGGTGGCTCCGGTGGTGCGCGGCGAGGCAGACATCGCCATCGCCGACCGTCAGACCGCCAAGATCGCCCACTTCTCCTGGTTCAAGAAGCGCATGCAGCACTTCGGCTCACAGGTGGTCAACTACGCCGCCGGCACCCGCCTGCCCGACGCCGCCTCCGGCTTCCGCGCCTACTCCAAGAACGCCCTGCTCAAACTCAACGTGATCACCCAGTTCTCCTACTGCATGGAGACCATCATCCAGGCCGGCAACAAGCGGCTGCGCATCGCCTCGGTCCCGATCACCACCAACCCCAAGACCCGCGAATCGCGCCTGTTCAACAACATTTTCCAGCACATGGCCAAGTCCGGTGGAGCGATCACTCGCTCCTACCTGATGTTCAAGCCGCACGTGGTGCTGGGCTGGTTGGCGGCCTTCTTCGCGATCATCGGAGCCGTCCCCTTCATTCGCTTCTTCGTGCTCTGGCTCATGGGCACCGCCGGCGGTCACATCCAGTCCCTGGTCTTCGGCACTACCATGCTGGTGGCGGCCCTGCTGTGCGTGGCCCTGCTGGTGATTGCCGACCTGCAGCGCACCAACCGGGTGCTAATCGAGGAGACGCTGGAGCGGGTGAAGAGTATTGAGTACGGGCGTGTGGATGACACGCGGATTCGCGGGATTCGGGCCGCTGTCATCTCTGGTCCGGCAGCGTCGACCGATGCGTCCTCCTACCGGGAGGACTGAATCGATGCGAAGGGTCTTGGGCTTCGGCACCTACGATGTCGCCTCGCATCCGCGCGTGGCGGTGCTTTTGGAGGGACTGCGCCGCACGGCGGGCAACCAGGTCCGGGAGTTGGATGAGCCGCTGGGGTTGAGCACCGCCGACCGGGTGGCCATCCTCAAGCAGCCCTGGCGCCTGCCGGTGCTCGTCGGGCGTCTGACCTCGCGTTGGTTGCGGCTGGCCGCCGGCAGTCGGCGTTACCGCGGCGCTCACCGGCCAGATGCCGTGCTCGTGGGTTACATGGGTCATTTCGACGTGTTGCTCGCCCGCCTGCTCTTTCCCCGCACGACGATCATCCTGGATCACCTGATCTTCGCTTCCGGTACGGCCCGTGACCGCGGCGAGGACGGGGCTAAGGCGAAGCTCCTGTCTGTCCTGGACCGCCTGGCCACGCACAGCGCCGACGTCGTGGTACTGGATACCGTCGAGCACGCCGCCAAGCTCGACCAGTCCATTACCAACCGTGGTGTGGTTGTCCCGGTCGGAGCTCCCGCCTCCTGGCATGCGGCCGGCAGGGACGCCGCTGCCTTACGTGTCGACGACGACGGCGTGAGGACGGCGGATCGTCCTCTCACAGTGGTGTTCTTCGGCCTGTTCACCCCGCTTCAAGGAGCGCCGGACATCGCCCGTGCGCTGCGCCTGCTCGGTGAGCGCGGTACCGCGGTACGGGCGCTGCTGATCGGCTCAGGGCAGGATCGCGCCGAGTGCGAGCAGATCCTGGCAGGTTCCCCGGCGGAGCGAATGGTCCAGTGGAGCGATTGGGTGGAGGCGACCGAGCTGCCGCGCGTGGTGGCCGAGCATGACGTCTGCCTCGGCATCATAGGCACCACCGACAAGGCCCTCGACGTTGTCCCGAACAAGGTCTACCAGGGGTTGGCGGCCGGGTGCGCCGTCGTCACCTCTGATACGGTGCCGCAGCGACGCCTGCTCGACGACGGGGCGATCATGGTTCCACCGGGCGATCCCCGCTCGCTCGCGGACGCCCTGGAGCATTTGGCGACCGAGCCGGCGGCACTGCGCGACGCACGTCAGCGCGCAGCAACGGCGGCGGCGCGATTCGTTCCTGAACAGGTTGTGAGGCCGCTGGCGTCCTTCCTGGAGCGTATGGACGCCGGGGAGACGGCCAGGTGAACGCACTCATCAGAGGGGTTATGGGGGCACTGCGCTCAACGCCGGTCCGTCTCGGCTTTCTCGCGCTGGTGGTCGTGCTCGCCGTGTACGCGGTCCTCTCCCAGTGGGATGACATCGTCGTGGCCATGGCTGGTATGAGCCCACTGCTGTTGCTTGGTTCTCTGCTCGCCGGTTTCATCTATGTGCTGATGACCATGCTCGCCTGGCGGGTTCTACTGGCCGATATGGGCACCATCTTGCCGCTGACTGCCGCCTTCCGGGTGTTCTTCGTGTCCCAGTTGGGCAAGTACCTGCCCGGCGGAGTGTGGAATGTCCTGGCCGCCGCCGAGCTGGGCGCCGACCATGACATCCCCCGGCGCCGGTCGTTGTCCGTGATGGTAGTGACCGTCATAGTCTCCATTGTCACCGGTGCGGCGCTGGCGGTGGCGGTTATGCCCTTCGCCTCCGAGCAGCTGCGCAACAGCTACGGCTGGGTGACCTGGACGCTGCCGGTCTTCATCATCCTATTGCTCCCGCCCGTCCTCAACCGGCTGCTGGCGCTGATCTTCCGGCTGACCGGTCGGCCTGCTTTGGAGCATCCGGTCAGCTGGTCCGGGATCGGTGCGTGCACGGCGTGGACGCTTGTGGCCTGGACGGTTGCCGGGCTTCAGGTGTGGCTACTGGCGATCGGCACCGGGATGACCGCTTCCGCGGGGACGTTGGCGCTGTGCATCGGCGGATACGCCATGGCCTGGACCGTGGGCTTCCTGATCGTCTTTGTCCCCGCGGGCGCCGGAGTGCGAGAGGGAGTGCTCGGCCTCGTCCTCGCGGGATCGCTCAGCACCGGCGGTGCGGTTGCCGTGGTGCTGCTCTCCCGTGCGGTACTGACCGTCGCTGATCTCGCCATGGGCGGTGTCGGCATCTTCGCCGCCCGGCGAGTCCGGATCTGACAAACTCTCAACGTTCAGTCTGGAGGATCGAAACCTGCGGCTGAAGGCGGGCCGGACCACCGCGATCATGATCCCTAAGAGACTGAACATCGAGATGGCAGTTCCGGCCTTGAACGTCGATGGGCAGTAGCGCAGCACTATGGTGTGCCGACCGGAGTCGATCCGCACAGCGCCGCCGGCCTGCTCAGCGGCTACTAGTTGCGCGGGTTCGCCATCGACGGTCGCCGACCAGCCGCCCATCTGGAGAGGGTCTGCCACCACCACCCATCCGGCACCGGAGGCATCCACGTTGATCCGGATTGTATTGGCGTCCAGATCCTCACTAGTCACGGCCGCAGTACTCCCCGAATCGACCGGCGAGGCATCCGCAAAGTCCTCCAATACAACAGTATTGTCCGGAACCTCGCCGGAGTCCAATGCGGCGATGCGCTCCTCCTCTGATTCGATCACCGTCGCCGCCGAGGCCCAGCGGATTCTGCCCAGGGCGGTGTCCCTGCGGTAAATGAGCACCTCATCGGCATATACCAGGGTCAGACCGTCGTCGGCTGCCCGCATCACGTCGAGCACCACCATCCCGCTCTCATCAACACCGAGTTCCAGAGGGTCTGCCGACTCCACGACAACCTCCGTGTGCCATGACTGGTCCGAGGCGAGTCCCTCGAGCGCCAGTGGCACAAGGCCGGCCTGGTAGACCAAGTACTCCCCGGGAATACTCGTCCGCTCGAGTACTTCACCCGTATCGTCGTCGACGGCTGTCACCTGTAATACCGAGCCCTCAGGGACATCGCCCCGTATCCGCAGAAGCGCCCCCCGTGCCGGACCATTGATGCTGCTACTCGTCATTGATCCCTTCGCGCCATCCGCCCAGGAGGACTCGGCGATGCCGTATTCGATGTCACCGGGAACCGCCTCCTCAAGCCCTGTCACCGCATACTCAACCCCCAGGCGGTCGAGTACCGCAGCACCAATTCCATGCTGAACCGTGCCGCCGGGAGCCGATGTATACGTTGCAGACAGGTACAGGCCTGGAATCGCGGCCTCAAGTAGGCTCGCCCACCGTGTGGACCCGAATGAGTGACCGTTCACCGAACGTTGCTCGTATACCGTAGCGGTACCCGGCATCATTGCGAAGTTAGAGGCGATATACCTTTGTTGTCCGAGCACACCGTCAAGAAATGCATGCGCACGAGTAATCGGGTACAGGGTCGATGATGTCGATAGTGGCCACCAGGCCTGCCCTACCGACACCGAACTAGCAGCGGAGGCGACAACCACGACCACCGCTGTCACAAGGCCCAGGCCGCGCCCCACCCGCCCCCTCCAGAAGATCGCAATAAAGGCAAGGGCCCCCACAGCGATCATCTGCAGAGCGATGAGTTTCGTGCTATGAATAGTAACCATGTCCTCCGCGCTCAGCACGGACTGACGCGTGGCGACGGCGATCGGAATCGCAATGGCCAAGGCCATGCCCAGCCGCACGCAGAACGCTCCGATTGCGGGGCCGTGGCAGCCGGATCGCGCCGGTCGCATATCCTTCTCCCGACGTCCCACCAGACACTCGACTCCGGCGGCCGCCAACACCGCGCCGAACATGCCGAGCAGCACGCGCATGCGCCCAATGGGACTGGATGACACCAGTGGGAGCATTTGCAGCAGGTCATGAGTGATGCCGGCATGATAGATCGCCGAACCAACAACCAAGGCGCCCGCTCCGAAGAACACAACCGTTCCGCGGGGCAGGCGCGAAGGAGACACGATTAGGCCGATCAGGGCCATGACTACAAGCACAGCCCCGATGTACGAGAAGCCCTCCACCGGATGCACCTGCCAGTACTCGCTGTCGTAACCAGGGTCTCCCAGCGCATGTGGGGCAACGACCGTGGCAAGAACCTGAGTGGGCAGGGCATCGGCGTTACTGGAAGTACGATCCTCGAAGTTCACCTCCTTCATGACAAGCTGAATGAATGGCAGCAGCTGCACGGCCGAGAGCCCCACGCCCAGCAGCATCCCCGCTGCGGCGCGACAGAAATCAATCGCCGCGCGACGCAGACCCCGCCGCGCTGCAACGACGCGCAAGACGAAGTACGGCACTGCCGCATAAAAGGTATATCCGACTATCGCCGGAAACCCTCCCAGCAGCATGCATGCCGTGACCAGCGCCAGAGTTATTATCCGCCACCGGCCGTTCCCTGTAGCGATGCGCTCCACGCACCAGAAGAACAGTGGTACGAAAGCCGCCACGCGAGTCTGGGGCCAATTGGTCCATGAGACCATGAACCCGCTCATGAAGTAACCGAGCGACGCAACCGGAACCGTGGCACGAGACAGGCCCCACTGCCGCCTGAGCAGCAGATGCATGCCGCCGGCGATCGTAAGCCCCTCCAGAATCTTTATCACCGACGGCGCGGCGCTTGCGGGGAGAATCCACCACGGAAGTGACAGGGGGGACAACATGGCCGAGTTCGGAAGTGTGGCCAGGGGAGCGCCGCCGTTGCCGTATGGATCCCACAGCGCCAGACCTTGCCCCCGCCATGCGTGCTGAGCGATGAACATGTCCATGGGAGCCGCGCTGTCAACGGTGTCCCATGTCATCATGTTGCCACGAGTAATGTCCCAGTAGTACTGACTCCACGGAGCGAACAAGCCGAGGGACTCGGTGGACAGGAAGACCCTGTCCGGCAGCAGGCCGGGTGCCACGGTCACCGCCAGCACCGTGAAGAAGGCGAGCCAGCCGATTAGCGCCACGACGTGATCGGGACTGCCGAACAGCACGGAACTGATCCGAGGAAACCGACCGACGCCGACACTCGCGCGTTTCACAGGCACTCCCCACCTCTTGCAAGACCTGCTGCTTCCAGACGGCGCACCGTCTGGAAGCAGCAGGCTACGCCATCATCGTCCGACACGACGCTCCACGGCGCACGATACTCATCTCACGACGCCCAGCGTGTCCTTGCCGTCGCCGTTCCAATCGCCCACGATGGCGACGTCGGTGGGCCGCCCATAGGCCACGGTGACATCTGCACTGCCGGCGGCGATCGTGTTCTTGACGTAGTAGGTGTTCAGTCGACGTACCGCGAGTGTGTCTTTGCCGTCGCCGTTCCAATCGCCGGAGAGAACCGTGTCCCCCGGTCGACCATATCCGACCACTGCGTCCGCCTCGCCGCCCGCAAGAGAGTTCTTGATGAAGAACACATTGCTGCGACGCACTGCGAGCGTGTCCTTGCCGTCGCCGTTCCAGTCTCCTACCACCACTTCATCGGAGGCGGCACCGTAGCTGATGACCTTGTCCGCACCACCCGCGTTCATGGAGTTCTTCAAGTAGTAGGTATTGCCACGCCGCACTGCCAGAGTGTCGGTGCCGTTGCCGTCCCAGTCACCCACCAGGACCTCATCGGTGGCCAGTCCATACCCGAAAGTCCGCAAGCTGGCGCCGGAAGTGTTGGTGTTGCGGAAACCGTAGGCGGAACCGTTGCGCACCCCGGTGGTGTCAACACCGTCACCGTTCCAGTCTCCTGCCAGGACCATAGTGGCCGCAGTGGTATAGGTGAAGACCGTGTTGGCGCTCGCCGACCAGGAGTCGTTGAGGTAGATCTGGTGACTTCGGGCGACAGTAGGAGTTGCAGAGGTCGCGCCGGAGTTGTTTGCGTCGAGCTGGCTCTGCGCGGTCGAGCGGATCTCACCCAGCTTGGAGTAGCCGACGTCGCCGGGGCAGGTCGTGTAGCCGACATCGCGGTGCCCGGTGATGGCGGGCAGGGAGATCGTCTGGCCGGCGCTGTACTTCTGGGTCGATTTGAAGGTGAATGGCGCGGAACTGGTGGCGCTGGTGACCCCTGCCCGCTTAAGGAACCAGCCCGCCATCTTGCCGACGTTGGTCAGTTGGGTGGAGGCGGGGGACACGCTGGTGTAGGTACCCATCATCGAGATGCCCATGGTGCCGGTGTTGGCGCCGTAGGCATGACCGCCCACCACCATCTTGCCGGCCGCGGCACCGGTGGAACCGTAGCGGCCCTCGAAGACCTGACCGTACTTGTCCACTAGGAAGTTGTAGCCGATGTCGCCCCAGCCGAGGGTGACCGCATGGTAGTAATAGATGCCGTTCACGATCGATGCGGACTGGCTCGCGGCGTAGTTGTTGGTGCCGGCGGTGTGGTGGACGATCACGTGCCTGGCCGTCGCGTACGACGGCGTCCAAGTCATGTAGGCGGAGTTCGCCCCCCATTCGGAACGGGTGATCACGGGCACCGGTAGACCGCCGGCAGTGGTGGTAGCTGCCAGCGCTGCCGACAGATTCGGTCCCACAGACATGCCCCCGCCCGCGCCGGTGGAGGCCGTTTCGGAGTCAGTCTCCGGAGCTTGACCGGCCCCCGACTGCTCTCCATCCGTCTGCGGGGCCAGACCGTTCTCCGGCTGGGTCCCAACGTCGGGGACTGGGGCCAGTAGGCCGTCGGTCAGACCCTCTTCCGATTCGTCGGGCGGGGCCACCGCCGTTGGTTCGGCGTCCGCAGACTGGAGTTTGGCAGGATCGAGCACCTCCTCCCCCACGGGCCGCCCCGGGATCAGGGCGAGCTGAAGGTCGGCAGGCAGCTGGGCCGCATCGCCGATGACGGCTGCCTGGACGGCGTCGGCACCGCCGGTGACGAATTCCTCGGTGCCGGCCACGCCAGTGGCGTCATCTCGTCCGGCCCCATTGGCCTCATTCAGGTACCAGTCGGACCAGACTCCGCCTTCGCGCACCCGCAGGTAGACCTCCAGGCCGTCGGGCAGTTCATCGGCACCGGCCCAGGTGAAACCCGCCACCAGGAAGTCGTCCACCTCCAGCGGCTCGGTGAGCAGGAGGGCATCCTCCTCAGGGTCCACACCGCCCACAGTGGCAGCTCGGGCCACCGCAGCCAGACGGTGAGTGAGCGCCGGGGCTACGCCTGTGCCGCCGCTGGTGCCATCCGACGCCGTCTGCTCCAGTCCGGCCTCGGCGACGTCGGTCGCCCGTCCGTCGGAGGTAGTCAACTCGAGCAGCTGCACGGGGGCGGCCTCGTCTGCGGTATCGGCTACCGCTGCCGCGGGCATGAGCCCCGCCGCGAGTAGCGGGAGCGCCACGCCCAGGCTGAGAAGTCGAGGGGTTCTCATGGATTTCCTTTCAGCGTTGCGAACAGTACCTGTGAGCCGCATGTGCACGCTGAGACGCATGTGACTTATGTGAATCATGATGCACCATACCGCTCACCCACCGTCATTCCACCCCTTTGTGCCTCACGGCATACTTACACAGGCGTCATTACCCCCATGTGTTTTAGACTCTTTGCGCGACGTCTCAACGCCGACGGCATGTTGGCGACGAGCATTGCAGAACCGTTTCGGAGTCTTGGTTCTTGTCATTTGAGGGTGTGCGGTTCGCGCCGGGCGGCGGTGTGGTGTTCGGGTGCTGGAAGTCGTTCCCGGGCCGTTGAGGACGTTCTAGGACCGGTGGAGACGATGGCGGCCGGCGGCGTTGCACTTCTTCATCGACAACGGGCACGACCGCGGCCGACGCCGGAGTGTGGCATGATTGCCGTCGTTCACAAACCCGGCCAACAGCGCAGTGGGAGCACTCCATGCATGTCCTCATCACCGGCGGCGCCGGCTTCATCGGCGCCAACTTCGTCCACCAGACTCTTGTTCGTCATCCCAACGCGAAAGTAACGGTGCTCGACAAGCTCACCTACGCCGGCAACCGGGGCTCGCTGACCGACCTGGACGACCGCATCAATCTGGTGGTCGGAGACATTGCCGACGCCGACACCGTGGACCCGCTGGTGGCCGAGGCCGATGTGGTGGTCCACTTCGCCGCCGAGTCCCACAACGACAACTCGCTGCGCGACCCCTCCCCCTTTATCCGCACCAATCTGGTGGGTACCTTCACGCTGCTGGAGGCTGTGCGCCGTCACGGGGCGCGCTTCCACCACGTATCCACCGACGAGGTCTATGGCGACCTGGAGTTGGACGACCCGGCCAAGTTCACCCCGGATACCCCCTACAACCCATCCTCCCCGTACTCCTCCTCCAAGGCCGGGTCCGATCTGCTCGTACGCGCGTGGGTGCGTTCCTTCGGCGTTCAGGCCACTATCTCCAACTGCTCGAACAACTACGGGCCCTACCAACACATCGAGAAGTTCATCCCCCGCCAGATCACGAACCTGATCGACGGTGTGCGTCCGAAGCTTTACGGCGCCGGCGAGAACGTGCGCGATTGGATCCACGTGCTGGATCACAACGACGCCGTGTGGGACATCATTGAGAAGGGTCGTATCGGCGAGACCTACCTGATCGGCGCCGATGGGGAGAAGAACAACAAGGAGGTCGTCGAGCTCATCCTGGAGCTGATGGGGCATGATCCCGGTGACTATGAGCACGTGGCGGACCGTCCCGGCCATGACATGCGCTACGCGATCGACAACTCCAAGCTCGTGACCGAACTCGGCTGGTCCCCGCAGTACACCGACTTCCGGTCCGGCCTGCAGGCCACCATCGACTGGTACCGGGACAACGAGGCCTGGTGGCGGCCGCTGAAGGCGGAGGTCGAGGCCAAGTACGCCGCGCAGGGACAATGACCGTGACACACCCGTAGACGAACGGTGCCCGGCCCATGCTAACCGCATGGGCCGGGCACCGTTCTACTGCGTCGACACTAACAGCTCACACTCCGGTGCCGCCGAACCAAGTGCGGTAGTAGCGCCAGAAGTTGCGGTTGCCGTAGGCGGAGCAGGCGTCTCCGCTGCCGTACATGTTGTCCAAGGCGGCCGCATTGGGCACATACGGCGTGTAGTTGTACAGCGCCGCGGTGGCGCGATTGAGGATCGGCACGGTCTGCGAGCCGCACCCGGCGTTCGGGTTATTGCCCACTGCCGCGACCTGACCGGCCCGGTAGGTGAATGCGTCCGGCTCGACTCCGTACTGGACCAGCCTTGAGGCCGCGTAGTAGATCTGTGAGGGAAGGCCCGCATAGGTCGGATCGCAAGGGCTGGTGTCCCGGCAGAACAGGCCGGTCGCCTTCGCATAACGGGTGGCGTTGAGCGTGTTGCCCGTGGCCAGCACGAGTCCCTGTTCCTTCTGCAGGATGACCAGCAGTACTCGGGGGTTTATGCCGCAGGCGGCGGAGGTCTTGGCGATCACCGTGGCGACGTCCTCGTTGCTGCCGCCCTGGTAGGCGCTGCAGTATGCGGAGGTCATGGTGGAAGTGGTCGCCCGGTAGTCCTTCAAACAGGCGGTGCCGTCGTCCGCGGCCACACACGCCGGGTTCTTCTGCGCCAGGAATGAGCGGATGGCGGGGGCATCCATGGAGGAGGGATTGAAGAATTCGGCGTCCGAGATGATCATGGCCGCGTCGAAGCGGGCGCCTTCCACGGTCTGTCCGGCGGTACCGGTAGCGATGACACCGTCGGCGGCGGTCCAGCTCAGCCGTCCTCCTGCGAAGGTCTGAGTGGCGATGCCGTTGATGACGGTTTCCGCACTGGTGGCGGCACCCAGGGGGCCATTGGCACCGCCACGGAAACCCCATTCCTTCTGGATGGCGCTGGCATTGCAGGCGTGGGCAGGTCGAGCACCCCGATACACGCCCGGAGTGTCGGTGCCATTGCCGTCCCAATCGCCGACTATTGCAGTATCCGCCGCGCGCCCGTAGGCGACAGTGGTCTGAGCGACGCCGGAGCGCAGGTCGTTGCGCAGGTGCCAGCGCGATCCGCGCCGCACCGCCAGGGTGTCCACGCCGTCGCCGTCCCAGTCCCCCACCAGCACCTCATCACCCACACGACCATAAGTGATCACATGATCGGCCTGGCCTCCCGCCAGCGAGTTACGCAAGTAGAAGGTGCTGCCCCGCCGCACCGCCAGGGTGTCCACGCCGTCGCCGTCCCAGTCCCCCACCAGCACCTCATCACCCACACGACCATAGGAGAAGGCGGTGGTGGCGGCGCAGGTTTCAGCAGATGCGAGCAGGGCGAAGGCGGCACCGGTGCGGGTTCCCACAGAATCGGCACCATCACCGTCCCAGTCACCGACGACAGCCGCATGTGGGCTGCCGCCGACGGCCAGGGCGGTGTCGGCTACACCTCCCCTCCAGGAGTCGGATAGATAGAAGGAGCAGTCGTCGGCAGCGAGACAGGATTCCCCGTTGGCGGCGAATGCTTGTGTCCCAAGTGGCGTAGTGGCAACAGCGAGAGTGCCGATCGCCATGACGACGGCGGCAAGTGCGGATAGCGAGGCGCGGACATGCATGCCATTACCTTCGCAGGAAAATCCTCACCTGGCCAGCCACGCCCCGACTCATTCGCGATCGCAGGCGGTGATGCGCCACAGCTGCGCACCGCCCTGCGAGTCGACCAGTTCCACCCCCGTCTCAGGCAGCCGGGTCAACGGCTCATCCCAGCGCAACGGCGCCGTTCCCGTCTGGGAGCCGGCAGCCGTGGGATCGGTGTCGATGAAGAAGTATGCGGCACGCAGCTCATGCAGAGCCGCGCAGGTGGACCGACCCAGGTTCGGCCAGGTACTGAGCAGCGCCGCCTGGGGCGTGCCTGCGGAGGGAGCGGCCCGCATGGGGTAAGCCACGCTCACCCCGCCGATTGACCACAGGTAGGAGCCGCCCAGGGAAGGAGAGCCGATTACGACCGCATCCCGGGGCAGGACGGAGGCGGCCCGTTCGAACAGGGCGATTTCGTCCGCGGTCACCAAAGTCCCGTACTGGATACGTGCCGGGTCGTACACCGACGCCACCAGCGCCCGTTCCAGAGGAATCCTCCCCGCCACGGACAGCATCACCAACGCCAGCAGCACCAATGCCCCGGTATACCGCCGAGCCGCCGAGCGGTGCTGCGCTATCCGGGTCACCGCCACCTGCACAGCGGTGGCGGCCAGCGGCAGCGCCGCAAACAGCACCAGCGGGGCGATCCTCGCCTTCTGCAGATACCAGGGCGAGCCGAGTTGCCGCCCCACCCACTGCGGACCGCCCACTACCACAATGAATACGAGCATGAGCGCCCAAAGCACCAGCCACGGCCGCAGCCTCCGGTCGTGCCGTGCCGCCCATGCTCCCGCTACCACGAACACACCGAAAACCGCACCCACCGGAACCAGGGCACCGGCATAGGAGCCGTACATCGGCAGGTCTGCAAGCGTCTGCATCAGGGTGCCCAAAGCTCCGGCCGCGCCTCCGGACGGGCGCCGGTAGCTCAGCACTGAGGCCAGAGCCCCCCGCAATCGCCAGGCGCCGATACCTACGGCGATGGCGCCGCCCGCTGCCCCGGCCAGCAGCCAGATGCGTGCGCGCCCGGTACGCCGCCTGACCCAAAGCACCGCCTCTGCCAGGAATGGCAGCGCCAGCAGTATCAGATTGAACAGTCCCGTTCCGTGCGCGGCCATTACGCCGCTGCAGGCGCACAGGAGCAGGATTGACAGGGTGATCCGTGTGCGTGGCACGCCCGGCCCCGCCGTGTGGCGCAGCATATCCAGGACCACCATGATCCCGGGCAGTCCAAGCAAGCTGAGCGAGTAGGGCCACACCGCCAGCGCGGTCATGGGGAGCAGCGCGAATGCCACGAGCCCGGCCGTCATCGCAGTCGTCGCCGCCACGGCGATGACCCGGGCGAGCCGGCTGGCCTCGGCTGAAACATCGGCGTCAACGACTCGGGAAAGCATGCCGAAGACGGTCAACGGCCATACCAGGGCGAGCACCGCCAGAATCGCTCCATTGGTCGCCACGACGGCACTGCCGGGAGCCAGCGCGACGATCCCGTGCCAGATACTGGGGTAGTAGACGGAGCGGCCGGCGTACATCTCGGCCAGCCCACCGAACATGGAGGCGTTACCGCCCTCCCTGATGGCGGCGACGGCATTGAGATGGAAGACGGCGTCAAAGGCCTGGGCCGGGTACCCCGCGCCGGGCAGCGTTGTCAGAAACACCAGCGTCGGCACCGCCACGGCCACGGCCAGGCCGGCGGCCAGGATTCGACGCCCGCCCCGGCCCACCTGGCGCCGGTTCCCAATGGCGGCGCCCGGACCGGCGGCCAGGCGCGCTGCCGCGCAGAGTGCCATGGTAAGGGTGCCGATGACTGCCCATCCCCACGGGCGCCAGGGCAGGCCCGCGGCATGGGCGAGCACCTCCGCCGTCCCGACAATCGCGCAGCTGAGCGCGGGGGCGAGCCCCAGAGCCACCGGCGCGGTCAGCCGAGCCACCCGGGCCACGACCCATCCAGGCAGTAGCAGGATCAATACGGCTACCGCCGCCGTGTGCAGCAGCGTGAGTGGACTGGATGCCGCGTACACAGTGATGCTCAGACTCGCCTCCATCTGGACCATGAAACCAGATGCTTCAGGTATTGCAACGGGTTCACTGGTCCCAGCCGCAGGCACTGATCAGCCACAGCGTATGCGTACCGTCCGTCGCCACCGGCCTAAGCGCCTCACGGGGCAGCTCGTCGAGCGTGTTTGCCCAGCGAGGCGTCTCCGAGCCACCGAGGGCGCCGCCTTCAGTCGGGTCGTCGTCGGTGTAGTAATAGTGGGCACCTAACCGGTCCAGGGCGGCGCACACCCCCGGATCCGTTAGGATCTCCCCCACATGGGCCGCCACAAAGCGTCGATCCGGCTCAGCATAACGACGCAGGGTCGAGTAGACCACGTCCGTGCCGGTCAGTGACCAGTAATATGCCGAGCCGTTGGTGGGCTGACCGAGTACCACGGCGCCCTCGGGCAACAGTTCGGCCGAAGAACGAATGAAATCGGCCTCGTTGTCGGAAAGCATCATCGGCCAGCGGCTGGCGAGCGGCTGGTAGGAGAAGGCGATCACATAGTGGTGGAAGGTGGAGCGGGCCACGGCGGCCGCCCCCAGGGCCACCACGCTGACGGCGACCAGCCCCGCCGCCACCGTGCGCACCGCCGGCTCCCGGCACTGCACCGAGGCGCGCAGCGCAGAATGGCGGGCCAGGTCCACCAGGCCCTCCAGCGCAGTAACCGCCAGCACCGCCGCGGCGATCTCGAACAGTGGCACGATTCGGGCGCGCTGCAGATACCAGGGGAAGGCGAACAGACGTAGTGGACTACCCGTGGAGACGGACGCCGTCACCAGCACCACGGCGATCCCCGCCGTGAGTATCGCCCACCGGTGCCGGCGCCGCACCACGGAGACGACCACCCCGGCGGCAGCCACCACCGTCAGGCTGGCCCCGCCCCAGCCGCCGTCGCGCACCGCCCAGATCATGGCCGAGTCGTGGAAGATCTCGCGCAGCACCACCCCAATATTCGCGCCCGGCCGGTGGTAGGTGAACAGCATCCGCAATTGATCCCAAAAGCCGACAATCCCGAGGGTCACCGCCAGCAGGACGATGCCTACGATTATGAGGGTGACCGTCCGCTGGCGGTTCCCGGCGCGCCAGCGCTGCCCCGCTGCCACCAACATCACTACCAGCAGTGCGGGCACCCCGATGACCGCCAGGTTGAATACGGAGGCGCCGTGCACAGTTACCAGCCCCAGGCAGGCGCAGGCGGCAGCGAGCCAGCCGCCGGCCCGGGAGGCGGATGCCCGGCGCGCCCCGCGGCGCGGCCGGGCCACCATCACCAGCGACACCGCCCCGGGCAGCAGGCAGACCGCCCACCCGTACGGCCACAGAGTAGCCATGAGCACGAAGGGCCCCGTGAAGACGGCTGAAGCGACTATGCCCGTCAGCAGCGGCATCGCGTCCCAAATGCGCCGTGAGCGTGCACTGAACAGGGCCGACAGCAGAGAAGCGCAGCCCAGAGGCCAGACCACTGCCAAGCCAAGCAACACAATGAGGTTGGCGGATACAGTCACGGGCGCCGGCACGATGGCCGCCAGCGCATGCCAGCCGGTCGGATAGTAGTGGATCTCCCCCCAATACATCGGTGCGAGTGCACCAACAGGATAGGCATTCGCCAGTTCCCGCACGTAGGCAACAGCGTTCAGATGCCAGACTCCGTCTGAGGCCTGCATGGGCTCGTCTACAGCCCCAATACCGGAGATCACAGCCCGCCCGGACAGGGCGGCGGCAAACCCCAGGACCACTCCCAACGGCCACCATGGCCCCGGCCCCACGGCGGGTGGCCGCAGCCAGGCGCGCAGACGCTCCCAGCCGGAACCCGAAGCTGGCGGATAGCCGCAGCGGCGGCGTGCCCACGCGCGGACCGCAGCGGCTCCGGCCAGACAGGCCACCAGCAGCACCAGCGTGCCGGCGAGGGCGGTGCCTGTACACCAGGGCACCCCGCCCCAGCGGTATAGGACGGTCAGCGCTCCGACGGCGGCGGCACCCAGGGCCGGGGCAGCGCCCAGGGCCTGCAAGCGCGCCAAGCCGAAGGCCCTCCCCACCAGGTAGCCTGGGGCAAGCAGGAAGACCAGAAGAAAAGCGGCTGCGGGCAGTACCTGAAGCCAGGTCACTTGCCCCCGCCAATGGTGAGGCGAGGGGTGCCTTTCCACAGGGCGGGGTCGGTGGCCCGACGTCCGTCCAGCAGCAGTCGCACACCGGGCAGGTCCGCCGGGGTCAGGGTGGCGTACTCGGGATGATCGGCCTGCACGATGGCGACGTCGACGGCGTCACCCAGGTGGTAGGTGTCCCAGCCGAAGCCGGCCAGCTCGGCGTCGGAGTACATGGGGTCGTGCACCAGTACCTGCGCGTCCTTGGCACGCAGCGCCTCCACGGTGGGGAAGACGCCGGAGAAGGCGGTCTCCTTGACCTTGCCCCGGTAGGAGGCGCCCAGCACCACCACGCGCAGTCCCGCCAGGCTGCCCAGGACCTCCTCGGCGCGGTCGACCACGTACTGCGGCATGGTGGCGTTGAAGGAGCGGGCGGTACGTACGATCGAGGCGTCGGGGTCGGTGGACAGGTACAGGCGCGGGTAGACGGGTATGCAGTGCCCGCCCACGGCGATACCGGGCCGGTGGATGTGGGAGTAGGGCTGAGAGTTGCAGGCGTCGATGACGCGCTGGATGTCGAAGCCGGCCTTGTCGGCGTAGACGGCGAACTGGTTGGCCAGGCCGATGTTGACGTCCCGGTAGGTTGTCTCGGCCAGCTTGGCCATCTCCGCGGCCTCGGCGGCACCCATGTCCCACACGCCGTTAGGCTGGGGCAGGTCCGAACGCTCATCGAAGTCGAGGACCTGCTCGTAGAAGCGGACGCCGGCGGCCGTGCCGGCCTCGTTCAGGCCGCCGACCAGCTTGGGGTAGCGACGCAGGTCGGCGAAGACCCGCCCGGTGAGTACTCGCTCGGGGCTGAACACCAGGTGGAAGTCCTGGCCCTCCGTCAGGCCGCTGATCTCCTCGATCAGCGGCTTCCAACGGCCGCGGGTCGTGCCCACAGGCAGGGTGGTCTCGTAGGAGATGAGCGTGCCGGGGGTCAGGTGCTCGGCCAGCGAGCGGGTGGCGGCGTCCATCCACTCGAAGTCGGGGTCCCAGGTCTCATCGTTGACGAACAGCGGCACCACGAGAACGATGGCGTCTGCACCGGGGATGGCCTCGGAATAGTCGGTGGTGGCTCGCAGCGCCCCGGCGGGAACCAGCGTCGCCAGCCGGTCGGCGAGTTCCGCCTCACCGGGGAAGGGCTCGCGGGCGGCGTTGACGGCCTCGACGGTGGCGGGGTTGACGTCCACGCCGATGACCTCGTGCCCCTTTCCGGCGTACTGGACGGCCAGCGGAAGACCGATCTTTCCCAGGGCGACGACGGCGATGCGCATGCAGGTTCCTTCCTCAGCAGCTGCGGCAAGCAACAGTGAGGATACCGGTTCACTCCGCCGCGGAAGCCCCGAGCAGCAGGGTATCGTAGTGAGACCTGACATGTGCCCAGTCGTTACTGCGCAGGATGTGTTCCTGCTGGCGGCACCGGTAGCCCGCGTCATCGGCCATAGCCAGGATGCGGGCGGCCGCCTCTTGCGGACTGCTCACTACCCATTCGGCAGGGAACAGAGCCGCTGGGCCGCCCCAGCGGGCGACGTCGGGCCAATTCCTGCACACGGGCAGGGCGCCCGAAGCCGCCCCCTCGATGAAGCCTTCGTGAGTGCCCTCCCGGCGAGAAGCAGACAGAATGACCGCGGCGCGGCGCAGGTATTGGGGCACTGCTTCGGTGCGGCCGGTGATGGTGACGGCATCGCCGAGTGCGGCCAGGCGGGCGGTGACGGTGTCGGCGTAGATACGCTCATCGGGGGGCAGGTGCGCCGGGAAACCGGGACCGATGAGCAGCAGGTGCCAGGCGGGATCGGCTTTGCGGAGCAGGTCGAGGGTATCCAGCGCCCAGGCGGGGTCCTTACGCAAAGCCGCCCAGCCGACCAGCGCGATGGTGCGAGCCGCGCTCGGCTCCTTGGGCAGGGTGTACCGCTGCAACAGTGCCCGGTTGGGGACGGTGGTGATCTCCAAGGCATCGGGCAGGCGCAGGCTGGCGCACAGGATCTCACGGATCGCCGGGGCGACGGTGATAAGGGTGTCGACGGCCGTCCAGTCCACCAGTTGCGGCATGACGGTGGAGGCCTCGTAGGAGTGGATGCGGATCAGAAGCCGGGCCCGAGGAGCGAGCACGGGGGCGAGCAGGCTCGCCCAGACGGCGGCGGCACTGCCCCACTCCACGAAGATCGTGTCAGCCCAGGCCAAAGTGGCGGCGACCTCGTTAGAGACACCGGCGAGCAGACCCGCCGCGGCCGGGTCCGCTCCACGGGCCAGTCGTAGGCGGGCACGCAGGAGGCTACGCCGCGACGGCCTGGCAGACAGGTCGAGCAGGTCCAGCGTGCGCACCTCACAGCGGGCATCGGCACGATATTCCTCCACGATGCCGCCCACGAAGTTCCAGTTCCTCAGGGAGATGAACAACAGCCGCCGGGGCCCGCCGGGACGGCGCGGGGTACGGGGGTGGGCGGGCAGCGGTGCGGTGGCGGCGGCCCAGGCGGCGGAGGCTCGCAGTGGAGCCAGGAATACGGCAGGGTCTGCCGCCAGGGCAGAGGGAGCGGCCGAGAAGTGCAGGCTCGGGTGAAACACGGCCCGCACTGCCATGTCGAGTAATTCCTCCGTATCCACATCCCGGCCTGCCGCCCAGGCGACGTCGGCCTCGGCGAGCAGGTCGGCCAGCACGGACGGCGGCAGCGCACCGGAGGCGGAGGCCGTGCCCTCGGTCATCGCCAAAATAGCCGCCTCAATGGCGACCACGGCGCCTGCTCGCCGACCGGTGAGGATACGTCGAGCCCGGTTCAAGAGTCGGTGGGCAGGGGCGTTCTGTCCGCGATCGGCCAGGAAGCGGGCACGACGCGCCGCTTCAATTGCGCAGCCTTGGGCGTCGTCGCGGTGGGATGCCAGGCGCAGGCGCGTGAGGGTGACGGCGGTGAGCGCCGCCCGCCCCGGTAGCGTGGCAGCAGCGCGAGAGGCGATCCCGGTGATACCAGTAGCAGCGCGTGTCATCAGTATTCAGTCCTGTTTGAGGGCCGGATGGCAATTGGCAGACGCGGGCAAGGGTGCTGCGGGAAGCAGTTTGGTCAACAGGGAAGCGGCCATGAAACGCAGGGGCGCCTCTCGGTCCAACAGCCAGGCGGGGTCGCGAGTGAGCACAGTGGCGGGGCGCCCATGATGGCGACGCACCTGGGCGCGGTGAATAAGCGTGGCTGCGGACACTGACGGGTCCAGGCAGGCGTCAAGCAGGTCACGGTCCGCGCGCGACAGGACGCGGAAGAAACCCGGCGCAGCGTGGTGTAGGCGTCGGCACATGGCCGCCAGCGCAGCCCGCTCGGCGGGGGTCCAGATGTCCTCACGGTCGCGATAGTAGACGGCGCCGAACACGTGTATGCGCACCATTTTGACCACCACGGCGCGCCGCTGGGCACCGGTGAGCGAGGTGAACCAGGTGGCGGCGAGCAGACCGGGCAGGAAACCGAGCTGCTCAGCCATTGGACGCATCACGTAGGTGACACGGTCGGAGGCGTCCTCGCCGATCAGGTAGACAGGCCCTCCGGCATCGTAGGCGGTGATCACAGTTGCGAACAGACCGGTAACCATGGCAACGTCACCGCCCACGGCGACCCCCTCCACCAGGTGGGCGCCGTTTCGCTTCAGCATGTCCGTGCTCATAAGTCCCAGCGGGGCGGACCGATAGGCGAGGCGGTCAGCTGTCAGATCGGTGCGGGCGAAGCGGGACAGGCGGCCGTTCGGAGCAGCCCCACGGATGCTCCTGCAAGAGTGCAGGTAGGCGCCAAGGAGCCGGCTGAGGCGCGGTGCGGGCGTGGGCACGATGGCCGTCGGACTCCCCAAGGCCAAGCGGGGAATAATGAAGTCGGCACCGGTGGCCTCAGCCAACGCCAGCCACGAAGCGACGGCGCCGGGGGCCAGGCGATCGTCGGAGCCCATGATGGATACCCATGGGGCGCGGGCGGCACGCAGGCCCGCGTTGAAAGGGCCGGACGCGGAGGGGCGGGGGTCGGTGTGCTCAAGATAGCGCACCAGTTCACGGTGCTGCGGGCCGATCGCTGCAGCAATCTCCTCGGCGGGCAGATTGTGGCAGACGACCGTGACGGCAGCCTCAGGGTTGCCGACGAGCAGCGAGGCAACCGCCCGGCCGATCGGCCGGGTGGACGTATGGCAGGCGACTACGACGTCCACCTGGGCGCCAGGCGGCAGTTCGGGGTGCCCAAGGTCAGTGCGTTCTACGGTCTTCGGACCGAGCCGCCGGGCGGAATCGGGGACGAGCGACGCACTCATGCGGGGACCCTGAGCGCAATGGCGTTGCGGTAGGCGGCGTTGTAACCGGCCGCCACTACCGGCGTGGAGAAGGCATCGCCGATAGTGGCGGCGATATGGACGGCATCCACGTCGCGGGTGGAGCGGTCCAACGCGAGCAGGGCATCAGCCCAGTCACCCGGGTCACGGGAGTCGACCAGTGCGCCCGTTGTGGGGGTCAAGTATTCGGCCTGTCCACCGGTGGCGCCCACCACCACGGGTCTGCCGGCGACGATGGCCTCAGCCGCAGAGACGAAGAAGTTGTCGGCCTTGGTGGTTCCCAGGAACATGTCAGCATCCGCGAGGGCGACACGCACGCCCGCGGCGTCCATGGCACCGGCCAGAGCGATCCGCCCGGCTAGGTCGGGCATGGTGGCGCGCTGGGCTACGGCGTCATGGAGGGGGCCCTCCCCCACCCAGGTCAGGTGGGCGTCGACACCGCGGCGCACGAGTTCCGCAACTACCTCGAGAGCCAGCAGTGGATCCTTACGGTCGATTAGGCCGCCGACGCTGACCAGACGCAACGTCCCATCTTCCCGATCACGCCTGGGAACGACCGGATATGGTTCCACGATGCAGGGCACGATGCTGGTCTCACGGCTTCCCCGCACCCCTCGGATGGGTGCGGCAAGGTAGTCGCAAACAGCGGTGACGACATCGGGACCGGCCAGCAGGCAGCGGGCGACCGGTAGAGCGGCGCGTGCGGTTCGCGGCAGGGTAGCGGGATTGGTCAGAGCTGACCAGTGCTCGGTATGCACCCATGGAACGGCGGATCGACACAACACCAGTGGCAGCAGGGAGGAGAAGGCCATGGAATGGACCACCTGGGCGGTGCCCAGGGCGGGCCCCAGGCGGCTGGCCGCGTCCGCGACGGAGACGGGGTTCGCGGGAGCCATGGGGATGCGCAGCACGTCGATGCCTGCATGGCGCAGGCGACGGGTGCCGTCGTCATCGGCAGGCGGTACCAAGTGAACCAGGCGAACGTCGTGGAGGGTGGCGATAGCGGCCAAGTCGCGGGCCACAAAACTCCCGCGGGAGGGCGAGACGGTGGTGGGGAACCAAGTGGTGACGGCAGTGACTCTCATGCCAGATCCTCCTGAGCGGCCGGCTGTTCAGGCAGAACGATGGAGCGGTCAATGGCAGCAGCGCGCCGGTCCGCCGTAACTATGGCGTCCCACCAACCGGACATCTGCTGCTCGGCGGACAGCTCGCGGGCGGCGGCGTCGGCGGCGGCCTTGCCGGCGGCGACCTTAGCGTCGGTCAGCACGTCCAGGGTGGCGGCCAGGGAGGTGGCGGTGAAGTCGTCGGTGACCGCGCCCAGGTGGTATTGGTCGACCATGCGGGCCATCTCGGGACTGGGTGACACGACCACCGCTAGGCGGGCCTGAACGAAGTCGAACAGCTTGTTTGGCAGGGTGTGCTTGTAATTGAAGGAAACCGGCGGAATGGAGAATACGCCAACGTCGTAGCGGGCGAGAGTGTCGATGAGTTCGGCGTAGGGGACGGGGTCCATCACGCGCACGCGGCCGGCGCGCGCAGCGGGCAGGGCGGCGGCCCGGGCACGCAGGGCATCGATGACGGCGCGGTCGTTGCGGGTCAGGTACAGGTCCAGCGTGACGTCGCGTTCGGTCAAGCCGACGGCCTCGACCATGATCTCCAGGTGCCGGTCGGGCAGGGCGGCACCGGAGTGCACCAACCGCAGGGGGCGCCCGACGGGGGTGGGCTCCGCCTCCCGGTAGGGGGTGGCGTTGGTGACTATCTCGGCGCGGATGCCGTATTCGCGCCGGTAGGCGTCGGCCAGTCCCTGGGCGACGGTGGTGACCGAGTCTGCCCGAGTCACGTACGTGCGGCACAGCCAGCGCATGTAGGGGGCGACGAAGATGCGCCAGCGGGGCACGCCCTCCTTCTGCCGGGGGGCGTACTCGTGCAGGTCGGCGTGGACGCCGCCGGCCGGGCGCAGCCACTGGGCCAGCGGCACGGTTTCGGCGTCGTCGGCCAAGATCACGTCGAATTCGCCGGGCTCCAGTTGTTTACGCGCCCAGACAACCACCTCCTGCTGTGCCTGGACGTGGGCGAAGCGACGGGCGACCAGGGCAGTGCGATTCAGCTGCCAGGAGACCAACTCATCCGGGATGCGCACATGCCGAGCCACGCCGTCGGGAGCCTCGCCGTAGCCGCAGGTGGTGACCTCGTGGGTGGGGGCGAATAGCCGCACCTGTTTCAGTACGCGGGCGTCGGCGGCGATTGGGGAGAAGGAGATGATCAGCAGGCGAGGGCGACGAGGCGCGGAGGAGAGAACAGACGGGTCGCTCATGCGCGTTCCCCCATAAGGGCGCGGCGGTAGGCGCCTATCAGCGCCTCGGTTTCCTGTTCCCAGGTGAGCTGCGGGCAGGCTGCCAGGGCAGCGGCCCGATACTGCTCGGAGTCGGCGAGGACATGGGAGATGGAGGCGGCCAGGTTCGCCGGATCCTCCGCGGCGAAGACCTCCCCCACCCCGTAGCGTTCGACGACGGCGCGGACATCCGGTAGATCGGCGGCGGCCACGGGCAGGCCGCCGCGGATGGACTCGAACAGCTTGTTGGGCAGGGCAAAACGGTATGACAGACAGGTAGGGCGCACGTGCACCACCGCCACGTCGGCGTCGGACAGGGCATCCGCTACCTCGTGCGGGGCGACTGGTCCCACCCGGTGCACGCGTTCGCTCACGCCGTGGCGGGCGGCTTCGCGGGCGACGACGGCGAGGTAGTCCGGTTCGCCGTATCCGAGCATGACCAGGTGGACGTCGGCGGGCAGGTGCGGCAGAGCGGCAATGGTCTCCTCAATGCCGCGGGAGGTGGTGATGCGGCCGCCGTAGGCGATAATCCGGTCGGTTGGCGCCAGGCCCGCCAATTGGCGCAGGCGTCCGCGCGCGGGGTCGGGCAGGGGGCCGGCCGCGGGAATGTTGCGCACCAAGGCCGGCGGCCGCTGAAGCCGGTAACGCTCAGCCAGCCAATCCACGATGGACGGCGATACGGTGATGACGGCGTCGGCACGGCGGATGCCCCGCTTCTCAATGGCGGCCTCCACTTTCCGGGCCATGGGCCGATCAGTGCGGACGTTGCGGTTAAGCCACAGCTCGTGGGAGTCGTAGACGAGGCGGGCGTTGCAGCGGTCCGCGATCCACAGGGCCGGGGCGAGGGTGTTGCCATCATTGGCGTGAACCACGTCGGGCATCCATGCCAGGGCGGCGCGGGCAGTGCGCAGCCAGTAGTCGCCCAGGGAGACGGTCTTGTAGGCGCGCATGACCGCGTCGGCGGTGAGCGCGCCGACGCGGCCGGCCGCCGCGTGTGCCGCGGTGGTGATGGTCGGGCGGGGGGCGCGCTCACGAGCCGTGTCAACCTGGGTGGTGTCGATCGCCGATACGGGAACCGGCGCAGGCCTCTCCCCGAGCGCGGGCGCGCCCTGGGGTTCGCCGCCGGCCGGCGTCCCCAGGGCATCGGCACCCGTGGGCGCGCCGGTCTTGCCGGCGACGCGGTCGCGCAGAGCCGCCAGGCGGGGGGACACGTTGGCGAGGGCGAACTCGCGGGCGCGCACGATGTCGACGCCGTCGCTCACCGGGACGGTGCCCTCAGGGTAGCCGGAACTCGTGCGCGCTACGGCGAAGATGCGCACTGTGGCGCCAGCAGCGCGCAGGGCGGCCGCCTCCTTCAGGACGCGGGCGTCGTTGTGGGCGTCGTTGTATACGAGCATGGCGACGCGCGGGCCCCGTCCGTTGAAGGTCGGCAGCCGCAGCGCCGCCCCGTCCGGGATGGGTGCGCCGGAGGGAGCTGTCCGCGTGGTGGCAGTGTCGGCCGGCATCATCTCAATCATGCGGTCTTATCCTGCCTATTCGGTTGCATGCGGGAAACAGCACCGACGGCGCCCCGGACGGCCGACTCATCGTCGTCATCGAGCAGTCCGGCCAGGGCGGCCTGCTGGGCGAAGTCGGGGGCGGCGGCTACCACCTCGTCGAAGGTACCGGAGGCGACCAGGCGGGCGTCGCGCATGAAGCACACCTGGTCGCTGTGGCGGATGGTGGCCAGGCGGTGCGCCACCACAATGACGGTCACCTCGCCGGACAGCTCCGCGACCGCCTCGGTGACGGCGGCCTCCGTGGCCGTGTCCAGTGCGGAGGTGGCCTCATCCATGATCAGGACGAGCGGCTCGGAGTATAGGGCGCGGGCGATGCCCAGGCGCTGGCGCTGCCCGCCTGACAGCCTCATGCCGCCCTCGCCGACCGAAGCCCAGATGCCGCCCTCGCGCTCCTCAATGACGTCGAGCAGTTGGGCACGGCGCAGTGCCCGGCGTACTCGGTCCACGTCAATGGAGTCGGTGTCCCAGGACAGGGCGACGTTATGGGCGACGGTGGAGTCGAACAGAGAGACCTCCTGGGGCACGTAACCTACGCGGGAGCGCCACGACTGCAACACCTCGGTCAGGGATACGTCATCGACACGCAGTTGCCCGGCGGAAGGGGTGAGCAGACCAAGGATCATGTCCACCAGGGTGGACTTGCCCGAACCGGAGGCGCCGACCAGGGCCAGGGAGGTGCCAAAGGGCAGGGTCAGTGAGACGTTTGCGACCGCCGGACTGTCGGCACCGGCGTAGGTGAAGGAGACGTCGTCGAGCACGAGAGCGCGGGCGTCTTCGGGCAGCTCGGTGCCGGCGGCCATTTCGGCATGTTGGGCCCGGTTGACGCGGCCGGCCTCAATCTCCGCGAGTACGCGCTCGGCGTAGGCGATATTCGCGCCGGTCTGCCCCATGATCGTCTGGAAACGCGTGATGGAGGGGACGATGCGGAAGCCGCACACGCCGAACAGGGCCAGCGAGGACAGCGCCTCGCTCTGGCCGCCCTGGGCGTAGCCAATGCCGGCGGCGATGGCCAGACCACCGATGAGGGCGATCTCCAGCATGTAGCGGGGCACGGCGCCGAGGAAGGACTGGTCGGCGCGGGCCTGGGAGGCCTTGCGGCGCTCGGCAAGTACCACGCGCTCGAGCTCGGCGGCCTTGTCCCGCAGGGTGATCTCCTTCAGGGAGTGGACCATTTCGGAGACCAGGCGAACGGCACGCACCGAGTAGGTGCGGTTGTCCTTGCCCGCGGCCACCGCCCGGCGCAGTACCCACAGGTACATGACCAGCGCAACGATTCCGAAGTAGGCGACGGTGACGGCCGCCATCGTAGGGCGGGCGACGAACAGCACCGCTATGACGGCGACGAAGGTGCAGACCTCTCCGGCCAGCTGAGTGAAGGGGATAAGTACGCCGGAAATGGTCGAGGCCACCCCGACATCGGTGGAGCGGACCAGGTCGGTGGAGTGGCGGCGCAGCCGCTCGGCCCAAGGCGCGTAGAAGAACGAGTCGAGCAACTGGGCGCCCAGGTCCTGCTCAAAGCCGGCGAAACGCTTAGTAGAGGCACGCTGAATCGCTATGGCCAGTATGTCCTTGCTGATTATGAGCACGCACACCACAAGTAGCAGCCAGGCGGCGCCGGTTCCGCCTACGCTCACACCGATCACCGGGATGTTGAAGGAAGCGCCGGTCATCAGCGGAGTGAGCAGAATGGCCAGCAACCCCAGAGCAGCAACGTCGAGCAACGACAACGCCGAGAACAAGCCCGCAAAGGTGAGAATGAAGCGCGCGGCGCCGCGGGGCAGAACGCTCAGCAGACTCCTAACGGTGCGCAACAACAGACTCACCCGGCGAGTATATCCAGGGGACGTCTGCGAGCGGGGCCCTCTCATTGGCGCTTCCCCGCCACCACACGCCGAGATCGGCAAAAGTCATGTGCCGAGATCGGTCATCGCGGCAGGCGCCGGAACGGGCCGTGCCGACGACGGCGCCCGAGTCGCCTGCTGGGGGCGCGCCGGCCGGTAGAGTCCGAGCCATGAAGGTGCTGTCCGTGGTCGGAGCCCGCCCCCAGTTCGTCAAACTCGCCCCCATCGCCCACGCCTGCGCCGCCGCCGGCGTGGAGCACGTGATCGTACACACCGGCCAGCACTACGACCCCATGCTCTCCGACGTCTTCTTCCGCGACCTGGACATTCCCGCGCCCGACGTGCACCTGGGTGTGGGGTCGGGCTCGCACGGGGTGCAGACCGGGGCCATGCTCGAGGCGATGGACGGGGTTCTGGCCGAGCGCGCTCCTGACTGGGTGCTGGTCTACGGGGACACGAACTCCACGCTCGCCGGCGCGCTGGCGGCGGTGAAGCTGCACGTGCCCAGCGCCCACCTGGAGGCGGGGCTGCGCTCCTTCAACCGCGCCATGCCCGAGGAGATCAACCGGGTACTCACCGACCACGCCGCCGACCTGCTGCTCACCCCCACCGCAGTGGGCGCCGCCCACCTGGCTGCCGAGGGGCTGGCCGAGCGCACCGTAGTGGTGGGCGACGTCATGACCGATGTGCTGCTGCGGGTGCGTGACCAGGTGGCGGGGGCACCGTCGCCGGTGATGCGCGAGCTGGGTCTGGCGGAGGGAGGCTACTCGCTGGCCACAATCCACCGGGCGGAGAACACCGACGACGCCGGCCGGCTGCGCGCGGTGCTGGATGCCCTGGCCCGCGTGGATAATCCGGTGGTGCTGCTGGCGCATCCGCGGCTGGTGGCCAAGTGCGCCGAGCACGGCATCGACCTGGAGGCCGTCGGGGCCTCCCCGGGCTCGCACCTGCTGGTGCACCCACCGCTGGCCTACCCGGACCTGATCGCCTCCGCCCTGCATGCCCGAGGCGTAATAACAGACTCCGGCGGCCTGCAGAAAGAGGCCTTCCTGCTACGCGTGCCGTGTACGACTGTGCGACCGCAGACCGAGTGGGTGGAGACCGTGGAGCTGGGCTGGAATGTGCTGGCGGAACCCGGGGAGGCACTGGTGGCGGCGGCCTCCCGGCCCAGGCCGGCCGAACCGGACCCGGGCGCGGCCACCCCCTACGGGGACGGCCACGCCGCCAAGCGGGTAGTGGCCGAGCTGAGTGCCCGCGCCGGCACCGTCACCTTCTGACAGGCCTGCCGCCGGCTGGGTCCGGATCGGCCGGACGCCTACTACCGCTACCTGCTTGTGCTGCAAGCCCTTGCCCCCTGGTGTGCGGCGAATTCGCGTACACCAGGGGGCTAAAGTGACTCTTCAGGTTTGGGGGTGTGGTGGTTGTGGTGGGCTGCGGCAGAGCGGTCGCCGATGTCCTGAGGCTGACACGGGGGTGGGGTGTGTGCTTGGCCGGTTGGGCGTTAACAACGCTGCTTAACGTTCTGCTGTAAACCTCGGGGGCCTTCAGCAGACGGTTAACCGGCGTTGTCAACCCCGAAGCGGCGCAGCAGATCGGGAAGTGGCGTTGCAGATGGTCCCGCTTCCGGGCACCGGGGCCGCCGGCAGCCAAGTCCGGCACGGTTGAACCGGCAGGCTCGCCACGGCACGGCTCATCACGTCCCTTGCCTGGCAACATGCCGGCCAGCACACCCACAAACATCAAGACACACCAGCCACCACAGCCACCAGCACCAAGAGTCGGCTTGGGTGGGTTGGTGGGGGTCGTTCGAGGACGCCGGTTCGCCGTCGACGACGCGGGTTGGCCCTCAAGGACGCCGCCCGGGAGAGCGTCCTCGGCGGTCAGCCCACGTTCTGGAGGTTTAACCCGCGCCCTCGACCACCCGGCCAACACCGAGAGCACCCCTACCGGCCCGAAACGTCCCCGCCAGCCCGACATCGACCTCATCCACCCCCGAACACAACCCCCACACCGCAGCCCGGGCCTAAGCCACCACGTCGCAACCACCACACCCTCAAACCGGAACAGCCGCTGAAGTTCGCATCAGAGCACAAAGTCGCGCGTCAGCCAGCCAACGCCTCGGCCAGCAACACCTCGGCCGCATCGCGCAGGGCGGCCTGCATGGAGCGGTGCCGCATGACCCAATCTCGACGGCGCTGCGCCTCTTGGGTCCGCTGCACGTCGTCGGCCCGGGACGCCTCCAAGGCGGCCAGCATGGCGGCGGCGACCTGCTCGGCGTCGTAGTCACTCGCCCAGCCCAGGGCGTTGTCGGGCAGGTCCGTGCGCGCCGGCCCGGGACCGGCGTAAACCACCGGTGTGCCGCAGGCCAGGGCGGCGAAGATCTTAGTCGGGTAGGCGAAGTCATAGCCCAGCCCCGGGCGGATGGACACCACCGAGGCCACCGCCCCGCGCTGCCAGGTGGCGGCCTGTGCGGCCGGCACCAGGTCGCGGAAGACCACGCGCGCGTCCCCGTCCGCCAGATCCTTCAGCGTCTGCCAGTCGCTGCCATGCCCCAGGAACACCAGCCTGGCCTCGGGCTCCTCCCGGTGTACCAGGCGCAGCGCCTCAATGAAGACGCCCGCCCCCTGCCACTCCGAGGCGGTGCCGGCGTATAGGAAGTACGGCGCCGATGGCGCGTCGGCGGCGCTCGGTCCGTCCGGGGTGAACACGTCGGTATCGATGCCGTTGGGCACTACCGTGACTCGCCGAGCGCCCAGCCTCCGCACCCGCTCGGCCACGCCGTCGTTGACGGCCAGCACCGTGGTGGCTCCGCGCAGCGCCAGTCCCTCCACGCCCCGCAGGGCGCCGACCACCCATCCGGGGGCGCCGGTGGAGGCGGCGGCGTCGGACCACACGTCGGCGGCGTAGTAGGCGTAGGGGGCGCCGCGCAGAGCGGCGACCACGCGTACCACCGCCCCGGTCGTGGGCGGCGGCTCGGCGACGATCAGGTCCGGTGCGGACCCGGCCAACAGCCGGACCGCAAGCGGGATGTCGAAGCTGAGGTACTGGGCGTAGCCGCGGATATAACCCCCGGCGTCGCGCAGCGCCGGGGCGGAGCTGACAGCCACCCCGGGGTCGGCGGGGGCGCTCATGCCCGGCGGCGTGGACGTCAGCACCCGCACCTCGGCCCCGGCGGCGGCCAGGGCGCGGGCCAGTCCGCGCAACCGCAGCGCGGCGGCGGCCGGTTCGGGGGCGTACAGGCGGGTTGCCAGCACCACCTGGGAGCGACCGCCGCGTGGGCGGGCACGCAGAACGGCCACCGCAAGCACCGCGGCCACAGCTCCTGCAGCGGCCCGGTTGAGGGCCCGGCGGTTCACAGCTTCACGGTGCGCCCCTCGGCCGCGGAGGTGAGCACCGCCTCGACCACGCGCAGTGTGTTGACGCCCTCGGCCATGGTGACGTGCTCGGCGCCGATACCCCATACGGCATCGCGGAAGCGCTCCTGCTCCAAGGCCAGCGGCTCGCGCTTGGCAATGGCGTAGCGTATGACATCACCCTCGGTCACGCCGCGGAAATTAGCGACCTGGTCCCAGTCGGAGGCTACGGTCCCGTTGGCGTAGAAGGTCAGGTCACCGGTAAGCGTGTCGGCCACGAAGGCTCCCTTCTCCCCGGTGGCGATGGTGACGCGCTCCTTAAAAGGGGTCAGCCAGTTGACCACGTGGGAGACGATCACACCGCTGGCCAGCCGCCCGGAGGCGACCACCATGTCCTCATTCTCCCGCCCGGAGCGGTGCGCCACCTGGGCGCTGATAGACACATACGGAGAGCCTGCCACCCAGGCGGTCAAGTCGACGTCGTGGGTGGCCAGGTCCTTGACCACGCCGACGTCGCTGATCCTCGCGGGGAAGGGACCCTGGCGGCGCGTGAGCACCTGGTAGACCTGGCCCAGTTCACCGGCATCGAGCCGCTCCCGCAGTGCGCGCAGTGCCGGGTTACAGCGCTCCACGTAGCCGACGGCGCCCACCAGGCCGGCCGAGGCAAAGGCGTCACGTACCCGCTCCCCGGCCTCCACGCTGTGGGCGATGGGCTTCTCCACCATGGTGGGCACTCCCGCCTCCGCCAGCGCCAGGGCGACCTGCTCGTGGTAGACGGTGGGGACGGCAACCATGGCCGCGTCCAGACCGGTATCAATGAGGGCGTATACGTCCGGCAGCACCGGCAGCTCCCCGGCGACACCGAAGCGGTCGCCACCCGGGTCGGCCACGGCCACCAGCTCCACACCCTCGGTGGCGCGAATGACACGGGCGTGATGGCGCCCCATAGAGCCCAAACCAATCAGTCCGACACGCAGCGGGCTGTCGGCGTTGTGGGTCCTGGTTGTTTCAGACATATCAGGCACCTGCCTTCACAACCGCAGCGACGGCCTGGACGATGCGGTCCAGATCGGCCTGCGACAACGAGGGGTGGACAGGCAGGGACAGGCACTCGCGGGCGACGAGCTCGGTATTCGGCAGCTCCAGGCCGGGCGCGTAAGACACCAGCGAGGACAGACGGTGGTTCGGGATCGGGTAGTACACCCCGGTACCCACCTGCCACTCCTCACGCAGCGCGCTTTGGGCGGCATCGCGCTCGGCCACGCCCACCCCCTCCAGGCGGATCGTGTACTGGTGGTAGACGTGCCGGTAGCCGTCGGGGACGGTCGGAGTGATCACGCCGGGGACGCCGGCCAGCCCGGCATCCAGCACGGCGGCGTTGGCGCGGCGCGCCTGGGTCCAGCCGTTCAGCTTCTTCAGTTGTACCCGGCCCACGGCCGCCGCCACGTCCGTCATGCGATTGTTCAAGCCCACCAGCTCGTTGGCATACTGCTTCTCCATGCCCTGGTTACGCAGCAGGCGCACACGGCGGGCGAGTTCGGCGTCGGCGGTGGTTACCATGCCGCCCTCAAGGGTGGTCATGTTCTTGGTGGGGTAGAAGGAGAAGGACCCCCACGCCCCAAAAGTGCCCACGGGCCTGCCGTTGATGGCAGCGCCGTGCGCCTGCGCGCAGTCCTCGAAAACAGCCAGGCCGTGGCGGGCGGCGATCGCCATTATGGCGTCCATGTTGGCGGGCAGACCGTACAGGTGCACCACCTCGATGGCGACCGTGTTCTCGGTGATGGCGGCCTCGACGCAGGCCGGGTCCAGGTTGAAGGTGAGCGGGTCGATGTCGGCGAAGACGGGCTTGGCCCCGGTGATGGCCACGGAGTTGCCGGTGGCCGCGAAGGTGAAGGACGGGACAATCACCTCCGGCACGCCGGCCGCGGACTTGAGGTCGCAGGCCAGTGTGGCCAGATGCTGGGCGGAAGTGCCGGAGTTGACGGCGACGGCGTGGGCGCCGGCAACCACCTGGGCGGAGAACTCCTCCTCGAAGGCCGCCACCTGGGGCCCCTGTACGACCATGCCGGATGCCATGACAGCGTCTACGGCGGCCCTCTCCTCGTCCCCTATGATCGGTTTGGCGGCGGGAATGAACTCGCGTGACATCAGTGGGTGACCTCCCGGATGGTGTTATCGGAACTGTTATCGGCAAGCGTTTCTTCGTACAGGGCGCCGGTTACGGGGCAGCGCCACAGGCGCCCTCCCCCGGCTGCGGCCTGAGATTGGTCCTCCCGAACTAGGGCGGCGTCATTGTGTGCGGGCCCATTGGCCGAGTCCTCCTCCACGGGGACGAGAGGCTCGCCGGCCCGCCCCACCCAAGCAATGCGGCGGGCTGGAACGCCGGCGACCAGTGCGTGCGCGGGCACATCCCTGGTGACGACCGCGCCGGCGGCCACGGTGGCCCACGCCCCGATGCGCACCGGCGCCACACACACGGCGCGCGCTCCGATCGAGGCGCCGTCCTGAACCGTGACTCCCACCGGCTCCCAATCGGAGGCGGACTTCAGCGTGCCGTCGGGGTTGACGGCACGGGGGAAGTGATCGTTGGTGAAGGTGACGGCGGGGCCGACGAACACGCCATCGCCAAGACGGGCAGGCTCATAGACCAGCGCATAGTTCTGCACCTTGCAGTTACGCCCCATGTGCACGCCCTCACCGATGTAGGCGCCCCGACCGATGATGCAGCCCTCGCCGAGCACCGCGCGCTCGCGGACCTGGGCCAGATGCCAGATTGATGAGCCGTCGCCGATGGTCGCATCGGGCGAGACGTCGGCTGAGGGGGCTATCCGGGTGGGACCGGCCTGAGTCATGGAGGCTCCTCACTGGCCTGCGGCATGCTGACGGGCGCCACCCTGCCGGGCGCCATCTCACTGCCATCCTAAGCCAGGCTTGTGCGAGAATGCGGTGATGGCATCCACTGGAGGCTCCCAAGATCAGCCGCACATTCCGGTTGACCCGATAACGGACGCCTGGCTCGTTGTGCCCCTTTACAACGAGGCCTTGGTGGTCCGTGGTGTCATTGAGGAGGCCCGGCGGGTCTTCCCTCTGGTCGTGGCCGTCGACGACGGCTCCAAAGACGACTCTGCCGCGCAGGCCCAGGCGGGTGGCGCCGTCGTAGTCCGTCATCCGCTGAACCTGGGACAGGGGGCGGCGCTGCAGACCGGCATCACCTACGTGCTCGAGCGCACCACCGCTGATTATCTGGTCACCTTCGACGCCGACGGTCAGCACTCCGCCGGCGACGCCGCCGCCATGGTACGCGCGGCACAGCAGGAGAATCTGGCCTTCGTGTTGGGTTCCCGCTTCTTGGCGGGGCCCTCCCCTGTGGGCCGGCTCAAGCGGATCGTGCTGAAAACCGCGGCGGCGGCGGCCTCGCATACCACCGGCATGCATCTGACCGACGCACATAACGGCCTGCGGGTCATCCGTCGCGACGCGGCTGAGCAGTTGGAGCTGCGGCAGAATCGGATGGCGCACGCCTCCGAGATCATCCGCCAACTCGGTGCCACCGGGTTGCCGTGGCGCGAGTTCCCCGTACGTATCGCCTACACCGAGTATTCCAAGAGTAAGGGCCAATCCCTGTGGAACTCGATCAACATCCTGGTCGATCTGCTGTTCTCGTAGGCGAGCGGTCATACTTGATGTCATGAGCTCACAGATCATCATCCAGGTTCTCCTCATTGCCGCAGTTGCGGCCATGGGATGGATGATGCTGCGGTCTCCGGGCGGTGCGCGTCATCAGGCGGGTCGTCGGCTCCTGACCCTGGCCTTCGTCGTCTTCGCCATCGCCGCGATTCTGGCACCATCGCTGCTGACCCGCTTGGCGCACCTGGTGGGGGTGGGCCGCGGCACCGACCTGCTGCTGTACGCACTGGTGGTGGCATTCCTGTTCCAGATTCTGTCCTCCTTCCGCCGCAATGCCGCCCGTGAGCGGCAGATCACCCGGTTGGCGCGGCGGGTGGCGCTGGACGACGCCCCGCCGCCGGCGCTCTGAGGCCCGGAGCACATGTGGGGCTAGAGGAGCACATACGTGGCCAACCTCGGCCACGGCAGCGTCCTTCCCGATTCGGGTTCAACCCCGCCGGACGGCGCGCACCGCGATCTCCTCACGGGCCCTGAGCCCCGCCGACACCGCCCAGCGCACGGGCGCCTGCCACAGGGCCGGATGGCTCGAGTTCACGTAGCGACGCGCCGAGGCGTGGTGGGCGCGAATCATGCGCTCGGGCCGGCTCTTCCAACTGGCCCCCTGCGTGTGGACGACGACGGCGTCAGGAACCTGCAGGTTCAGCCAGCCGGCCCGGCCCACGCGCGCCCCGAGGTCGACGTCCTCGAAGAACATGAAATAGTCCTCGTCGAAACCGCCCAGTCGCCTCCAGGCGGCGGCGGGCAGCAGAATGCAGGCGCCGGACAGCCAACCGACCGCATGGGTCGCATCCTCGTTGGTGCCGTGGTAGGCGGCCGAGAAGGGGTTCCCGGGCCACACCCTCCCGAGTACGGCGTGTCCGGCCCCGCCGAGCAGCGACGGCAGGGCGCGTCCTGACGGGTAGACGCTGCCGTCCGGGTTCAGAAGCCGCGGTCCCAGGCAGCCGGCGTGAGGCTCGGCGCAGCCCGCCGCGATCAGCTCATCCAGGCTCCCCGGGCGCCAGACGATGTCCGGATTGGCGACCACGAGCCAGTCCTCAGCCAGGTCACGAGCGGCGAGGTTGGCACCCGCCCCATAGCCCCGGTTGGTGCCGTCACCGACCACGCGCGCCCCATAGCGCTCGGCGAGCCGGTTCACCCGTTCGTGCTCGGTGCCGTTGTCGGCGATGACGACGACCGGCGTCCTGGCGGTAGCACTACTCAGGGACTCAAGGAAGGTGTCGAGTTCCTCACCGGGGTTGTAGGCGACCGTGACGACGCGCACCGTTCCCGGCGGCGTGCCGGCGGAGTTGCTGGACGGGGTGAGTTCTGTATCGGTCACGCGTGGGAGACTACACGCGCCGCCCCTCCGAGGCTGCGCGCGCCCGGCGTCAAGATGGCTTAAGGTGGGGCGACGACAATCGTCTGAGATCCCTCCGTGCGGAGGATGAAGGATCGCAGCTTCTCACAGACGGGTTCTTTATGATCATGGCCGTGTCATCCCACGCCAAAACCAAGTCGCGCGCCCGCCACTCCGCCAAGGATCTCTCGCGGCGGGCCGCGCGCAGATCTCTGCTGGCCGGGTTCGCCGTGGTGCTGTTTCTTGTCTCCGGCGTCGTGATCGCCTGGCACGACCTTCAATCCCAGGTGAACACGATCAACATCGATGGCTTCCTCGACGAGGATCGCGCCCGGCGGGTGACGGACAGCTACGAGGGCAAGCCTGTCAACATCCTCATCCTGGGGACCGACTCCCGCGTGGGCGCGAATAACGTCGATGGTTCCGAAGGCAGCGAGGAGGTGGCGGTGGCCCGTTCGGACACGGCCATGCTCCTCCACCTGCCGGCGGACCGCTCCCGCATCGAAATCATCTCGATCCCACGCGACCTGCTGGTGGACATCCCTTCCTGCAAGACCGCCGACGGCGGCAGCACCGAGGCCATGTCCGACACCCCGTTCAACACCGCCTTCGCCAACGGGGCCGGCGCCGACGCGGACGCCGCCGCAGTGGCCGCGGGTGTGGCCTGCACCATCGCCACCGTGGAGGACCTCACGGGGCTGTACATAGACGAACACCTGGTGGTGGACTTCAACGGTCTGACCACGACGGTGGACGCACTCGGCGGCGTGACCCTCTACGTGGATGAGGACATAGACGATACCGAGTTCACCGGCCTGGTGCTGAGCCAGGGCTGCCAGCACCTGAATGGCACCGCCGCCTTGCAGTACGCGCGTGTGCGCCACGGCGTCGGCGATGGCTCGGACCGCCAGCGCATACCGCGTCAACAGAATCTGGTATCCGCCATGCTGCGGACCGCCAAGTCGAAGAACTATCTGACCGATGCCGACGCCCTGTACAGCTTCGCGCGTGCCGCCCTGGGCTCCCTGACGGCGTCCCCGGGACTCGGCGACCTCACCAAGCTGTCCGGGCTGGCGCTATCAATCGGCAACGTCAGCGCCGAGCAGACGACCCTGATCACCATGCCCAACCAGGAGGCGCCCTGGGACCTGAACCGAGCGATCCCCACTGACGCGGCCAATGATGTATGGGAGGCGATCAAGAACGACACCCCCATTGCAGAGGTCATGCAGAATGCGGCCACCCAGGAGGAGACCGACGCGACCTCCGGGTCCAGCACGGACGGTGCCGAGAACCAGGCGCTAGACGACCAGCCGCAGTCCGGGAGTGACCAGCCCGATGCCGCCTCCGGCGATAAGACACCCACCATGCAGGCGACCACGGAGGATCCCGCCGCCCAGTGTCGTTGAGACGAGCACAACGCGTAGACCGAGTAAACGGACAGGAGGCCAGACACCGGTGAGCCCCGCGAACGACGGCGATCTCCCCCCGTCATTCAATCCCGGCGATGGCAGGCGCGATCGCCGCGCCGGCGCCCAGAGCGGCGCGACGCCGCGGCCCCCGATACCGCCGCGACCGGCCTCCGCGGCATCCAGCGGTCGATCCGCCGGTCATCCACCCGCTGCCACCCCCGCCGGCAGTGCCAAGCCCCGCGCGCACGGCACCGGCCCGAAGAGCCGTGCGCGCGCAGGCTCCTCGGCGGTTCCATTGGCCTCCGGCAGGCCCCGACCTGTTCGCAATCCCGACGCTACACGGGTCATGCCCTCCGGCGCCGCCCCTTCGGCGCGCAGCCGCAACGTGTCGCGCCCACACACGGCGGCCAGGTCGTTCCGATACTCTCCCTCGCCGTCGTTGAATCGGCACACGCAGCCCTCGCCGCCATCGCCCCCCAAGCGCGAGAGGCGCCGTCACCCGCTGCGCTGGCTCGCTGCGGCGCTGGCGATCCTGCTGGCGCTGGCGGGCGCACGGGTGGTGTGGCTCGTCAACGACGTCAATTCCAAGCTCCAGCGCGTTGAGGCGCTCTCCGGAGCGGAGGACACGCCCGGTGAGACCTGGTTGATCGTCGGCTCCGACTCCCGGGCGGACGGCGCCGTCGCTGATGACACCGAGGGGGCCCGTTCCGACTCGATCATGCTGCTGCATCGCGCCCCCGGCGGACAGGCGTCCCTGACGTCGCTACCCCGCGACACCTATGTGGAGATCCCCGGCTACGGCGGTAACAAGATCAACGCCGCCTACTCCTACGGCGGCCCAACCCTGCTGGTTTCCACGGTGGAGCAGCTGACCGGCCTGACCGTTGACCATTACGTCGAGGTCGGCATGGGCGGGGTGTCATCCCTGGTGGACGCCGTCGGCGGCATCAACCTATGCCTGGATTACGACGTCGACGACGCCGACTCGGGACTGGTTTGGAACACCTCCCAGGGAGTGTGCCAGGAGGTCGATGGCACCAAGGCACTGGCGTACTCGCGTATGCGCAAGTCCGACCCTACTGGCGATATCGGACGCGCCCTGCGGCAACGAGCGGTGATCTCCGCCGTCGTGTCCAAGGCGGTGTCCCCCTCCACGCTGCTGAATCTCTCGCAGCAGAACCTGCTCGTCGACGCCGGCACGCAGGCACTGACCGTCGACGAAGACGCCTCCATGTTCGACCTGGGGAAGATGCTGTTCGCCTTCCGCTCCGCGTCTAGGGCCGGCCTGACCGGGGCGCCGCCGATCGCAAGCCTGGATTACGAACCGGGCGGCATCGGTGCGGCCGTCCTACTCGAGGAGACGACCGCCCCCGGCTTCTTCACCAAACTGCGCGACGGCACGCTTTCCACCACCGACTTCGACCAGCCCTGATTGCGTTACGCCCCGCGCCATCCCGGGGTCGGGAAGGCGCGGGGCGTAACGCGCCTGCCAGGCAGGCGCTGAGGACACTCCGGGATCACCGGAAGTGGGGCCGGTCGGGGTCCGCCTGCCAGGCGGAGAAGGAGGAGGCGACGATGTCATCCAGGTCGTACTCGGCCTCCCAGCCCAGCACCTCGCGGATACGGGTGGCGTCACCGATAAGCTGCGGCGGGTCACCGGGGCGGCGGCCGAGTTCCTCCGGCTGCACCTCGCGGCCCGTGGCGGCGGCGACCGCGGTAATGACCCTGGAAACCACCTCGCGCACCGAGGAGCCGGTACCGGTGCCAACGTTGAAAACGTGCTGCTCCAACTCCTCCGGTCCCGACAGGCGATCAAGGGCGGCGATGTGGGCGCCGGCCAGGTCGCGCACATGGATGTAGTCGCGGATGCAGGTTCCGTCCGGGGTCGGATAGTCGGTGCCGAAGATCTTCGGCGACTCCCCTCGTGCCAGTCGGTCCAGCACCATGGGAATGAGGTTCAAGGTGGCCATGTCCCCCAGGTCGTCCCAACCCGCGCCGGCGACGTTGAAGTACCGCAGACCCGCCCAACGCAGTCCCCAGGCGCGCTCGCAGTCGGCCATCATCCACTCGCCGATCAGCTTGGTCTCCCCGTAGGGATTGATCGGGCGGCAGTCGATGTCCTCGGGCACGACTTCCACCGGAGGCATGCCGTAAACCGCCGCGGAGGAGGAGAAGATCATCTGCTCCACGCGGGCGTTCTCCATGGCCGCCAGCATGTTGGCCAGGCCACCCACATTCTGCTGGTAGTACCAGGCTGGACGAGCCACGGACTCCCCCACCTGCTTCCGAGCAGCGAAGTGGATGACGGCCTTGACATCCCTCCGCTCCATCAGATCGGTTAAGACTTCGGTGGCGCGCGCGGCGGCGACGTCGAGCTCAACAAGCTCTGCGCCCTCCACGCGCCCAGGGGTGCCGTAGGACAGGTCGTCCACAACGACGACCTCGTCTCCACGCTCTAGCAGCAGACGAACAACATGGGCGCCGATGTATCCGGCGCCGCCCGCAACGAGGATGCTCATGCCGCGATCGTACCGGCGAGCACACACACCTGGATATACCCATCCGGATGGGACCTGAGGCAGCGCCGGCACGCGAATGCGGGCTCGACGCAGCGGACCACCGAACAGACGGGGCCGCCGCCGAGATCACGGCCGGGCGGCGAACTCCCGCCGCAGGACCTCCCCCTTGGCGCGGGCCGTTTCAGCCAGGTCGACCTGGAAGGACCGCATGCCGGCACGCAGCCGCTCGGCCTCGTCCCCCTCCCCTGCACCGAGGATACGGGCGGCCAGCAGACCGGCATTTCGGGCACCGCCGACGGACACGGTGGCCACCGGCACACCGGCGGGCATCTGCACGATCGACAGCAGTGAATCCATGCCGTCCAGGTACTTGAGCGGCACCGGCACACCGATCACCGGAAGTTCAGTGACCGCGGCGAGCATGCCCGGCAGATGGGCGGCGCCGCCGGCACCGGCAATGATGACCCGCAGACCGCGCCCGGCAGCGGCGCGCCCGTAGGCGAGCATCTCGTCGGGCATACGATGGGCGGAGACGACGTCGATCTCATAGACGACCCCGAGCGCATCCAGGGCATCTGCGGCTGCACGCATGGTCGGCCAGTCCGAGTCCGACCCCATGACGATACCGACGACTGGCTGTTGACCCTGCTGGTTGCTCATGGGGCTGCTCCTACGTTGAATCGGCCACTTGATCCGCCGCCGTTCACGACAATCGCCACGCGGCCGGCGGCGCAAGCCTATGTCCTCCGCATTTTCTCTGTCTTCCCTCTGACAGCGCAACGGCCCGGAACGACGCGCCGCCGGCTTGCTCACGCCTCATCACGCAGAACGGCTACGACGCCGCGCGCCCGCTCGCGCGCAACGGCGATCCCCTCAGGATCCGTGGCCGCAGTCGTCAGGTTGACGTGCCCGAGTTTGCGACCGGGCCGCCACTGCTTGCCATACAGGTGGATACGGGCCTCCGGCTCGAGGGCGAGGGCACGGGCCACGGCGTCGTCGGCCGGGCTCCGGTCCCCGCCCAGGTAGTTGACCATGACGGTTGTGGGGGCGGTCGGCAGAGTCGCCCCCAGCGGCAGGTCGAGAACGGCGCGCAGGTGCTGGGCGAACTGACTGGTGATGGCGCCGTCCTGAGTCCAGTGACCCGAGTTGTGCGGGCGCATTGCCAGTTCATTGATGAACAGACGCGTGCCTTCAGGGCCTTCGACTGCGAACAACTCCACGGCCAGAACTCCGGTTACGTCCGTCCGTTCGGCGATGGTGCGGCCGATGTCCTCGGCCCTTCGGGCGGCGACCGGATCCAGCCCTGGCGCCGGAGCCACGGTCTCCACGCAGATGCCGCCGGACTGCACGGACTCGATCACCGGCCAGGCGGCGACCTGACCGGAGGGGCTGCGCGCCAGCAGCACGGCGAGTTCACGGGTGAAGGGCACCGCCTCCTCAACCAGCAGACTGGTCACAGCACCGCCGCCCAGGCTGCCTCCGCCGCCAGCACCCGTGGTGGCGCATCCGGCGCGGGCGGCCGCGGTGGCCTCCAACCAGGCCTCGGCCTCGCCGCCCTCCAAGTCAGCGGCAGAGCGGGCCATAAGCACACCGTGCCCGTCGTAGCCGCCGCGGGGCGTCTTGAGCACCACGGGCCAGCCGCGCTCGGCGGCGAAATCACGCACTTGCACACGCATATCCCGAGCACTCCCCGAGATCTCCGCCCAGGCCGGCTGCGGCAGTCCGGCGGCGTCCATGGCGCGACGCATGGCGAGCTTGTCGCGCGCCAGCAGCAGCGCCTCGGGGGCGGGACGCACCGGGATGCCCTCGGAGCGCAACTGACTCAGCAACGCCGAGTCCTGATGCTCATGCTCGAAAGTGACCGCCGCGGCCCCCGCCACCAGGGCACGTACGGCGTCGGCGTCGTCGGCACTCCCCACCGGAGCGTCAACGGTCACCTGAGCGGCCGAGCCGTCTGCCGCCTCGACGAGAGTGCGCAGGTGGATGTCCAGGGCGGAAGCCTCCTCCTGCATCATCCGGGCCAGTTGGCCCCCTCCAATAACGGCTAGAACAGGTGCGCTCACGCCTCCAGCCTAACGGCGCCTCCGGCGGATCGCGGCGCCGGTCCGGCTACCGGTCGGCTGAGGCTCCGTCGGGGCACCACCATGGCGACCGGTCTCGATGCGCTAAAAGTGCCGGTCTCGGCGTGTAACAAGTGGCGGTCTCGGTGCGGTTGGGCGGCCGTGCCCTTACGCTGGCTCCGTGTCTGAGCCCACCGCCCCCCGCGCGTCCGCGTCCGTACCGGCCGGCGATCCGCGCCCGCCCACCGCCGGCTCCCACCACCCCGGCACACGACCCGGCCCCCTGCCGCACTGGGCCGCAGTGCTGTTGGTGTGGCTCGCGGCGACACTGGCGTCACTACTGATCCTGCGCCTGGGGGCGCGCGACACCGGGGCGACGGTCTGGGCGCCGGCGTCGCCGTCTTGGATGCAGCAGGCGTCCTTCTGGGACTCCGGCTGGTACAACACGATCGCGCGCGAGGGATACCCGATACAGCTGCCGACCGACGCCAACGGCACCGTGCAGCAGAATGCCTGGGCATTCATGCCGTTGCTGCCGGCCCTGGCCTCGGCCCTGGCTTGGACGGGATGGTCCTTCTATGCGCGCGCCACACTCGTGTCCCTGGTGGCTTCGGCTCTGTCCGCACTGGTACTGGACCGCTGGCTGGCCTCGCGCGTCGATCCGCGAACCTCCCTGTGGGCGGTGGCACTGGTCTGGTGCTCTCCTTGCGCCGTCGTGCTGCAGCTGCCCTACGCGGAGTCACTCGGCCTGTTGGCGGTGGCACTGGTCCTCCTGCTGGCCGAACGTGGCCGGTTCCTGGCGGCCATACCGGCCGCGATCGCCGCGGCCTTCGCCCGCCCACTCGGTGTGCCGCTGACGGCGGCATTGGGACTGTGGTGGCTGTGGGAGATGCGGCGTGCCCGTCCCGGAGCAGCCCCGGAGACGGGCGCCTCCCCGGTCCGCGGCGAACGCCTGCATCTGCTGGGACTGACGGCGGTGGCCGCCGCCGGTGCCCTGGCCTGGCCAGCACTCGCCTGGGCGGTCACCGGCCGGGCCGATGCCTACACCGCCACCGAGACCTCATGGCGGGGCGGCGAACTGACGCCACTGCTGCCCTGGCTGACGCGCAGCGGGTGGTGGGTGGGCGACCACCTGGGCCCACTGCTGTTGGCCGGAGTCCTGGCGACCGGCGCCCTGGCCCTGTCGGCCCCGGCGCTGCGCCGACTCGGCGCACCCGCGTGGCTTTGGTGTGTCGGGTACGCCCTGTACCTTTTGGCCTTCTTCGACCCGACGACGTCGGTGCTGCGTCTGCTGCTGCCCCTCGCCCCGGCGGCATGGGCACTGGCAGCCCGAACCACGCCGCGCCAGCGAATGATGCTGCTCGCGGCCGGGATCGTAGGTCAGGTGTTCTGGATCAGCTGGGTGTGGGACGGTCACGCCCCGATCACCTGGGTGCCGTAGCCCGCATGTCCCACACCCGCCACCAACCGAGTGATGCCAGACACGTTGTCAGTGAGCATCCAGAAGCGGCTCCTATGATCACGCCTGTGACAGAAGCGAGTTCTGAGGTTTCGGCCGGCCGTGCACACACTCCCGTGGAAGAGCCCGCCGATACCGCACAGACTCTCGGGGAGCGACTGCTCGCCTGGCTGCGGGAGCTGACGCAGTTCGGACTGGTGGGCGCCCTGGCGTACGTCATCGACTCCGGTCTTTTCAATCTGCTTCAGCACGGCCCCACGGGGGTGCTCTCCGGGCATCCCAATACCGCCAACATCATCTCCGCCTGTGTGGCCACCTGCTTCTCCTGGGTGGCGAATCGTTCTTGGACCTATCGGGACCGTACCCGTGAGAGCATCGCCCGGGAGGCCTTCCTGTTCGCCTTCGCGAATGCCGGCGGCATTCTGATCACCCAGTTCTGTCTACTGTTCACCCACCACATCCTGGGGCTGAGCGGCACCCTGGCGGACAACATCTCCGCATACGTGGTCGGCTTCGGTCTGGGCACGGCCTTCCGTTTCCTGTTCTACCACTACGTGGTATTCACCGGCGACGCCGCTTCCCGCTCCCACTGAGCGACCCCGGCCGCGGGAGTCATCACGCACCCTCGCCAGCAGCCCGGCTCACATACACGTGCCCGATTCCACAGCCCAGATGCGGCGCTCGTCTCGGCGGCCACCCCCGGTTTGTTCCTACGCTGAGGTCGTGACTGCACTGATCCCGGTTGCCGCTTTGCCCCCCTCCGCGTCCGCAGCGGCGCTGCCCGTCATGCCCGCCCCCGGACTCGGCCCCGAATGGCTCGATGCCGCCAACCTCATCACCAAGATCGTCGAGTGGTTCGGCCCCTGGGCCATCGTCGGGGTGATGCTCGTCATCTTCGCCGAGACCGGACTACTGGTCGGCTTCTTCCTGCCGGGCGACTCCCTGCTATTCACGCTGGGATTGTTCGTGGCCACCGACGCTGTGGGCGTACACATCTGGGTGGCCGCCCCACTGCTGTGGGTCGCCGCCGTCGTCGGCAATCAGACTGGCTACATCATCGGCCGCAAGGCGGGCCCGGCGATCTTCAAGCGGGAGGACTCGCGCCTGTTCAAGCAGGAGTACGTCGAACGCACCTCCGCCTTCTTCGCCAAGCACGGCGGCAAGGCGATCACGCTCGCCCAGTTCGTGCCGATCGTGCGCACCTTCACCCCGGTGATGGCCGGTGTTGGCAGGATGCGCTACACCCACTTCCTCGCCTTCAACATGTTGGGGGCCACCTTCTGGGCCTTCGGCATCACCTGGCTCGGATATTTCCTCGGATCCATCAAGTGGATTCAGGAGAACATCGACGTGATGATCCTGGGCATCGTCTTCGTGTCGGTGCTCCCCATGCTGATCACCGCCCTGCGCAACAAGCTCGGTGCGAACAAGAAGGACGAGTCCGCCGAGCCGATCGCCGTCGAGGCCGCCGAGTAAGCCGCAAGGACCGCCGGACGGCTGGTTTCCCGGGGAAGCGGGTGACAATGCCGTCCTTGGGTTTGGGATGCCAGCGGCTGGTCTGGTTCTCGGCACACGCCTTCATTAACGAGTACAAGGCGGCCCCGACCACCACAACGACCGTTTCCGAACCAGCTGGAGGGGGATGCTCGGCCCCATAACGGCCCGGCAAAAAGTGGTCAGAACCGGCTCTTCCAGTGTTTGTGGGTGTGCTGGTTTCAGCCAGGGTTGCGGTGTGGGCGGGCTGCGGTCGGGGCGTTCGAGGTCGGTGTCGGGCTGATTAGGTCGTTCTCGCCGTCGGCCGGGCGACGTCCCCACCCACCCAAAACCTTGCCTGCCCGAGCACGACCCCACCGACCCGATACCGACCTCACCACCCCAACCACGACCACCGCGAACACCGCAGCCCAGGCCGAAGCCACCACGTCACAACCACCACACCCTCAAACCGGAAGAGCCCTTGTTCCACCTCACCTTCCAAAACGGTCAAAGGGTAGTTTCGGGCAAATTCGGTTCCGGGCAAGAGTTTCGGGCGGCCACGACACAGCGTGTCGCACCCTCACGGTGAGCGCTCCGTAAACGATCGACTTCGGCATTACACCTCTATCGATCTAGGCGTAGGAGTCGGCTCAGAGCCGGCGGCGGCGCCCCACACTCACCAACGCGCCACGGGGCAGCACATTATTGGGGTCTAGCGACTTGGGGACCGCGTTGAGCAGGATCGAGAAGATCGCGGGCTTGCGCTGGGACAACTCAATGCGACCGCCGTCGGCCTCCACCAGGTCTTTGGCCAAGGCCAACCCCACGCCGGTAGAGCCGTGCCCGGACACGCTGCGCTCGAAGACGCTCGGGGCGAGATCCTCCGCCACACCCTTGCCCTCATCGGCGACATCGATGAAGACACCGTGCCCGCCATTCGCGGTGCGCACGGACACGCTGGTGGCACCGTCCCCGTAGCGCAGCGAGTTCTCAATGACAGTCGCCAGTACCTGCGCCAGCGAGCCGGGGGTCGCGAGCACCGGCATGCCGACCTCATCGGTGAATGAGATCGTGCGCCCCGCATCGTGGAATGCCGGTTCCCACTCCTCGCGCTGCTGATCGAACACGTCGCGCAGATGGAGCGCCTCGGTAGTGCCACCGCCGGTGCGCCGTGAGATGCGCAGCAGATCCTCCACCACCCCGGTAAGTCGATCCACCTGCTCAATGCATGCACGGGCCTCCTCACGCACCTCCTCCTGAGAGGACAGCAGCTCGATCTCCTCCAGCCGCAGGTTCAGGGAGGTCAGGGGCGTACGCAGTTGGTGGGAGGCGTCTGAGGCGAACTGACGCTCGGCCGCAATGCGTCCGGCCACACGCTCGGCGCTGCGCACCAGTTCCGCCTGGACCAGGTCAATCTCCTCAATGCCGCTGGAACGCAGGCGGGGCCGCACCTGCCCGGAGCCCAGCTGTTCGGCCTCGGCTGCCAGGTAGATCAGGGGCGCGCTGATGCGTCGCGATGCCCGCGTAGCAACGACATAGGCGGCCACCAGGGCCACCGCGGCCAGGCCGACGGTGGTCAGCACCACGATCAGGATCACCCGCAGGTGATCCTCACCGTCGGAAGAGGCACGGGAGGCTACGGCGATCCAGGCCCCGCTCAGCGGCACCCCCAGCAGCACGACGGCAACGGACACCGCCGCCATGGTCATCTGCATAGCTCGGCGTTGCATCGCTCTGCCCTCTTAGACGGTCGGCTTCAATCGTGACCGGTAGCAGGCCCGGTCAGACCGCCAGCCGGTAGCCGCCTTCATCGGCCAGCAACAGCGCCGGGACATCGGCATCGTCGCCCAGCTTGCGGCGCAGCCAGGTGATGTGCATGGACAGGGTGTGCTCCGTTCCGGTCGGATCCTCGCCCCACACCTCCTTGAGAATGTCCTCGGTGGACAGCGCCTGGCCGCCACCGCGTACCAGCACGCGCAACAGCTCGAACTCCCGTGTGGTCAACGTCAACTCCTCCGCGCCGACGAAGGCGCGGTGGGCGGCCACGTCCACACGGATGCTGCCACCGACCAGTTCATCCTCAATGGCCTCCCCGGAGGCGCGCCGCACCTGCGCACGCACGCGAGCAAGCAGCTCCGCCAGGCGGAAAGGCTTGGTGACGTAGTCGTCCGCGCCGGCGTCAAGGCCGACCACCAGGTCGGTGTCCTCGCTGCGGGCGGTGAGCATGAGGATCGGGATGGTCAGCCCCTGAGCACGAACCTGCCGGGCCACATCCAGGCCGTCGATGTCCGGCAGGCCGAGGTCGAGGACAATGATGTCCGCTCCATCCAGGTCTCCAAGGGCGCCCTTGCCCGTGCCATGCGCGTGAACCTCATAGCCCTCACGGCCGAAGGCGCGGGCGAGGGGCTCGGAGATGGCGGGGTCGTCCTCAACGAGAAGCACAGTCGTCATATCGTGGATCGTATGCGACCAGAGCGGTAGGCGTCATCCTCCCTCGGCAGGAGGCGACTTGCGCCAGGCGAGGCGCGCTGCTCCGGTACCGACGGACGTCAGGCGAGGGCGAGCGCCCAGGGGGTGACATTTCCGAGCCCCTTGGCGACCACGTCATGGCAGGGGTGGACCGTGTACCTGTGCGCGTCCGGCCCGTTGATGATCTCCATCGCTGTGGCCTCATCCATGCGTATGCCTCCGGGCTCGGCGGTGTCCACCAGCCGAGAGGCGAGATTCACCGGCGGTCCGAACACGTCGCCGGAGCGGGAGACGACCCGCCCCTGGACCAGGCTGGCGCGCACCCGCATCATCTCCGGTCCGGACTGGAGTTCGTCGACCAGCGCGGTGACCACGTCGGCCGCGGTAGTCAGGTCGTCGGCGATGTACATCACGGCGTCCCCAATGGTCTTGACCACGCGGGCGCCACGAGAAGTCACCACATCGCGTGCGGTCGACTCGAAGTCCTCGAGCATCGCCGACAGCTCCAGGCGCCCCATGGTCTGAGCCCGCTGAGTGAAGGAGACAATGTCCACAAATCCCAGGGAGCGGATCAGCGGATAGTAGTCGGGTCCGGCATCCTCACGGCCACGGCGGGACACCTCCGAGTCCGTACGGTCCAGGAGCGAGGCGAGGTGACGGCGCCACACGTAGATCAGCTGCCCGGACAGGGAGTCGATCATCTCGTCGATGTGGTCCAGGGCCACCAGGCGGGCGGCGGTGTCGTCCAGGTGGAGGCGCTGGGAGATATCGGCGACGAGTGTCTCCAATTGCCAGAGCACCAGTCGGTCCATCGTGTAGGACTGGGCTCGCAGCAGCTCCAGGACACTGCTGGCGGCGAGACCGCCCCCGGGGGCGTGCGTCGAGGGCAGACCGTCGTCGACTTCGTCGATCAGATCTGCGACGGTGCGCAGGGCGGCGGCGTCCTGGGCGGTGAAACGGATCTCGTCGGGGTCCACGTCGGCGAAGCCCATGGCGCGCCAGAAGCGACGGGCCAGGTCCATCCCGGTGCCGGCACGGTCGGCGATGTCGCGCATACTGAGGTGAGGCGTCCCCCGCAACAGTCGCCGCTCGTGACCGCGCACCGTGCCCAAGGCCTCATCCCTGGGCACCTGCGCCGCTAAGGCGGCGTCACCGGCATCCGGGTGTCCGGCGGGGGTGCGCGAGTCGTGCGTCTGCGGTTCGGTCACCGCGCAAGAGTAGCGCACATCACACGCACGTGATCAATCCTGAGGGAGACCTTTGCGCCTGATGACCGAACCATTCCCTTCTCCGGCGCAGTCGAGGCCATGGGGATCGGTGCCGGCCTCTGCCGCACGCACATGCTCCACGTCCCCGGCGCCGAGGACCACGCGGCGCCGTACCCCATCGTCGCTCGTTTGCAGCACCAGGCCGGGGTTCAAGTCGACCGCCGTGCCGATCAGCTCACCGCCCACCCCCGCCACGCGCACGAAGCGTCCGAGAGTGGCACAGCCGCGGCGCAGTTCGCTCCCCAGTGCGCCGTCACCGGCGTCGGGGTCGCCGGCGCCGGCCTCCCAGGCCGCCAACAGGTCGCCGAGCTGCTGCCCGCAGTCGTCCAGGACCGCGGCCGGCGCCTCGGCACTCACGGCGAGGCCGAGTGAGGTCAGCGAGGCCGCCCAGGGGACGGGCAGGTCGCGGGCGGGCTGGGACAGGTTGATCCCGATGCCGACGACGACGGCAGCGGCCTGCGCACGGTCGGCCGGGACGCCGGCGCGCGGATCGGTTGTGAGCTTCCCAGTGTCGACGCCGAAACCGGCGGGCGGGATCAGTTCAGTGAGGATACCGGCGAGTTTGCGGCCGCATCCCCAGCCGGCAACCGATGGTGGAGCCGGTGTCGCCGGTAGCGGCAGGGCGATGACGTCGTTGGGCCATTTGGTCGCCGCGTACCAGCCGGCAGGCTCCAGCCGGGCGGTGAGCGCGCGGACGACGGCGAGTCCCGCCAGCAGCGGCAGCCACGCCAGGCGGTTCGCGGGCACCAGGGGGCGCAGCACAATCGAAGCGGTCAGCGCACCTGTGGGCGGTGTGGTCCAGACATGGTCGGCACGCCCCCGGCCGGCGGTCTGAGTGACGGCTCGGAGAGCGGAGAGGTGCGGCCAGTCATCCGCCGAATTCGGGTCGAGTACACCACCGGGGCCCAACAGCGCCCGCCGCAGGTCGGTGTTGGTCGAAGCGGTGCGGGCCACGACCTCCAGGCGGCTGAACGGTGAGTGGGCGCTCATGCCGACAGCCTACGGGAACACTTCCGGCGTAGTCCCGCCCGCCGTCCCCTGCGGCGCACACATTAGGCTTGGAGGCGTGCTTGTTCTGGCGTCAAAGTCCACCGGTCGGCTGGCCACCCTGCGCGCGGCCGGAATCCAACCGCGGGTGCAGGTCTCCGATGTCGACGAGTCCCGAGTCCTGACGGATCTCGCCGCCTCCCACTGCGCCGCGGGCGCGGCGGCCCCCACCCCTTCCCAGCAGGTGCAGGCACTGGCATGCGCCAAGGCGCTCGCCGTCGCCGGCGCCCTGCCGCCGGCCGCCGCGGCGGCCGATCCGGCCCTGGTGGTGGTCGGCTGCGACTCCATGCTGGAGTTCGACGGCACGGTGGTCGGTAAGCCGGAGACGGCTACCCGAGCCCGTGAGCGCTGGCAGGCGATGCGCGGCCGCAGCGGCACCCTGCACACCGGCCACTGCTTGGTGCGCGCCGCCGACGCCGCCACCGCCGAGGGCGTGTCCTCCACCGTCGTGCACTTCGGCAAGCCGACCGACGCCGAGATCGACGCCTACGTCGCCTCCGGGGAGCCGCTGTGGTGCGCGGGTGCCTTCACCATCGACGGCCTGGGCGGGGCCTTCATTGACGGCGTCGAAGGGGACCCGCACGGCGTGGTGGGCATCTCCCTGCCGCTGCTGCGTCGGCTGCTGGCGCGTCTGGGAGTTGTCTGGACCGACCTGTGGTCGACGTCGACGCGTTGACGCGACTCAGCGGCGCACCACCACGGTGCGCCCAGCCCGGGACAGACCGCCGTCGGCCAGTGCCCGGAGGACTGCAGCCCCACCCGGCCGCAGCGGGACGGCCCCGGTGAAGCGCAGGTCGACGCCGCCGACGGCGGGGAGCAGTGCCAAGCTGAGGGCTCCCAGAAGCAATCCGTGAGCGACGATGTCCTCCTCCCCCACGGACAGTCCGGAGCCCCGGGCCGCGCCGGGACGGCGATGGATCGGATTGTGGTCGCCGGTGGCATGCGCCCAGGCACGCACATCCCCGGCCGTCAGCGTGAACACCGTAGGGGCCACGGCGGCGGTCCGGGGATTCCGGTCGACCGGACTGCTCGTCTGCGCCTCCGTGCGCCGAGCCACGTCATGGATGACTCGAACGCCTGTGGGCCAGGCGGCTCCGGCGTCATGCACCAGGACCGTCGCACACGTCAGCTCCCAGCCGCCACGAATGGTACGGGTCAGATCGGCGTTACCTTCGCTCATCCCCGAAACCACGGGAGCGTCTGTCGACGTATCCAGGTCGATCGGCGCGATGCGGCAGCGGCGGTGTATGAGCCCGGTCGATCCGATCGGTTCTAGGGTCTCCCCGCGAACCATCGCATCGGTTACACGCTCGAGCGCCACCACCGCGGGCAGAATCGTTTGCGCGGCACCAACGGCGTCGAGGCGGCCGGCCCGCGGCGAGCGGTCGAGCACGGCGGCGAGGACGGAGGCCATGTCATCGACAGCTCCGCCGCATCGGCCACCCGCCGATTCATCGATCGGACGAGAGATACAGCGAGGCCCCGACGACCTGGCGTCGTCGGGGCCTGTGAAGGCGCTGAGCACCACCCCGCTCAGCGGGTCTCGCGGTGCTCCGTGTGCTTGCGGCAACGGCGGCAGTACTTCGACAGAGACAGCCGGTCAGGGGTGTTCCGGCGGTTCTTCTTGGTGATGTAGTTGCGCTCCTTGCACTCCGAGCATGCCAGAGTGATCTTGGGGCGAACGTCGCTGGTCTTGGCCACGTTCCTCTCCTCTCGCTGATCCTCGAGCAGCCCGCTGGGTGCCATGCTCGAACTTGCGTAGCGGGGGAGGGACTCGAACCCTCGACCTCACGATTATGAGTCGTGCGCTCTAACCAGCTGAGCTACCTCGCCAGATGACACGGCAGGGGCCCTTGGGCCCCCGCAGCATCCGAGCCCCGAAAGGGAATCGAACCCTTGACCTTCTCCTTACCATGGAGACGCTCTGCCGACTGAGCTATCGGGGCAACGAGCGGAACTCTAGGCAGATCGGAATCGCCCGCGCAACTCCGCTCCCCGTGGCCTCGCTCACCGCGGTCCCGCCCTGGCGAGCGGGTTCTGGCTACGGGCGCGCATGCGCCGTAACCATGGTGGCGGGTGAGGGATTCGAACCCCCGTAGCATACTGCGGCTGATTTACAGTCAGCTCCCATTGGCCGCTCGGGCAACCCGCCGGGCTCCTCGCTCAGCGGGGGCGGCAATCCCGTCCCACGTCTTCGCTCGGTGCCGTGGAAGGATAGCAAGCCGACGACGACGCACGCCAATCGTCGCAGTAGGACTCTGCTCACAACGCCGATGAGGTCGTCACCTCCGGCTCCTTGCTGACACGAGAGACTCTAGAGTTGTTGCCATGTCGCAACCCCAGCCTCCTTACGGACCCGGCCAGCGGCCCGGCGCTCGGCCACCATACGGCTCACAGGGTCCGTATGGTTGGCCGCAGCCCGGGATGCCGGCACAGGTGCCGGTCCCGGGTACCCCCATGCCGCAACCCGGGCCCACCCGTAAGAACCGGCGCATGCTCACTCTGGTGATGGCGGTGCTGGTGATCACAGTGGTCGGCGCAGGCATCGGCATCGGTGCCATCGTCGTCGGACTCGCACGCAACCGACCGCTCCCGGCTACCCAAGCCAGCAGAGGTCAGTGCATCCAAGACCCCGAGGGCAAGGAGGCCGACAAGGTTTACATGGCCGATTGCGAGTCCGCGAACGCCGCTTACATGGTCACCGCCGAGGCCGGCACCGACTGCAAAACCGTCGAGGGCACAACCACCACCTTCCAGGGACTGTGCCTAATCGGCCTGGACGAGGAGCCGAGCCGCTCGCTGGTCGCCGTGCAGGCAGGAGATTGCCTAAGCATTGAAACGACCTCCGAGGAGGCCACCGTATCGGAGTGCACCAGCGGAACTTATCCGGTGCTCCTGGTCCTCAATAACGTCAGCTACTTCGACTTAAGCACGTTGGCCGGCATGCGCCCCGAGGGCGACGCCTGCAGCGCCGCTCAGTAGCCGGCCATCTGCTCCAGGCGAGCGATGCGCTGCGCCATCGGCGGGTGGGTGGCGAACAGGTTTTTCACGCCACCGAAGGGGTTGGCGATCATCATGGCGCTGACCGGCTCCAAACGCGGGTCCTGCGGCATGGGGGCCGCCGCCACACCCGTCTCCAGCTTGCGCAGCGCGGAGGCGAGGGCCAGCGGATCGTTGGTGAGCACCGCGCCGTCATGATCGGCGTCGTACTCCCGGGTGCGGGAGATGGCGAACTGGGTGAGGCCGGCGGCCAGCGGGGCGAGCAGGGCCAGCAGTAGCAGGACGAGCGCGTTGCCGTCGCGCCGGTCCCGGCCCCCGCCGAACCACATGATGCCGGTGGCGATCGAGGAAATCACCCCGGCGATTCCGGCGGCGACGGAGCCGGTGAGGATGTCCCGGTTGTACACGTGTGACAGCTCGTGGCCGAGCACACCGCGCAGTTCCCGCCGGTTGAGCAGCTGGAGGATGCCCTGCGTACAGCACACGGCGGCATGCTGCGGGTTGCGACCGGTAGCGAAGGCGTTGGGACTCATGGTGGGAGCCACGTACAGCCGCGGCATCGGCTGCCCGGCGGCAGCCGACAGTTCCCGCACGACGGCGTACATGACCGGCTGCTGCGCCTCACTCACCTCAATGGCGCCCATGGAACGCACTGCCAGACGGTCCGAATTCCAGTAGGTGTAGACCGTCTGGGCAACCCCGATCACCGGCATGATAAGCAGCCAGATGCTCGAGCCGGTGCCGCGGGCAAGCAGCCAGCCGATCAGCAGCAGCAGGCCCCACAGTCCTCCCATGAGCACCGCCGTCTTGAGCCCGTTGTGGTGGTTCGTGCCTGTCATGGCGATGAGTGTATGGACATTCGCTGGGCAGCCACTGGGAACGTGGCGGAGGGGCTCAGGCCAGTAGCGTGGCGACGTCTGCTACCTCAAGGCCCAGGGCCCGCCCGACGCCGGTCGTGTACAGGGCGCCGGCGTGGGTGGCCAGACCGCGGGCGAGGTCCGCACGCCCCCGACAGGCATCACGCCAACCGTGGTCGGCTAACACGACCGCGTAGGGCAGCGTCGCGTTCGTCAGCGCATAGGTGGAGGTGTAGGACACGGCCCCGGGCATGTTGCCCACCGCATAGAAGATCTTGCCGTCAACCTGGTAGGTGGGCTCGGAGTGGGTGGTAACACGGGAGTCCTCGAAGCAGCCGCCCTGGTCGATGGCGATGTCTACCAGCACCGAGCCTGGCCGCATAGTCTGGACCATCTCATGGGTCACCAGCCTGGGAGTACGGCCCCCGGGCACGAGCGCGGCTCCGATGACCAGGTCGGCATCAGCCACGGCCCCGGCCACATCCAGCGGGGTGGAGAAGCGAGTGCGGACCACCCCTCCCGTGAGTTCATCGATCTGGCGCATCCTGGCGGGGTTGATGTCCATGATGGTGACATCCGCACCCATGCCCGCTGCCACCCGCGCGGCGGAAAGCCCCGCCGTGCCCCCGCCCAGCACGACCACGCTGCCACGGCGCACGCCGGCGGCACCGCCCAGCAGCACGCCGGAGCCGCCCGGGGCGAGCAGGGCGTTCGCACCGACCTGGGTGCCGAGCCGCCCCGCAATCTCGGACATGGGTGCCAGCAGCGGCAGACCGCCGTCGTCGGTGGCGACCGTCTCATAGGCGACGGCGGTCACTCGGCGCTCCAGCAGAGTCTCAGTAAGACCGCGGTCGGCGGCCAGGTGCAGGTAGGTGAACAGCAGCAGGTCCTCACGCAGGTATCCGAACTCGGCGGGGACCGGTTCCTTCACCTTGAGTACCATCTCGGCGTCGCCCCACACGGAGGCGGCATCGACGGCGATGGTCGCACCGGCGTCGAGGTACCGCTCGTCGGTTATGCCGGCCCCCAGGCCGGCCCCGGCCTGCACGGTCACCTCGTGCCCGTTGCCCACGAGGGTGTCCACCCCGGCGGGGGTGAGGGCGACTCGGTACTCGTGGTCCTTGACCTCGGTGGGTACGCCAATGCGCATGGGGCTGCCTTTCTACGGTTGAGCTGTCGGCGGCCCAGCCTACCGCCCCGCCCGCCGGTCAGTCCTGCAATCGGTGGGCGACCCGCGCGGGCACGCGTTCGGGCTCCGGCTCGCCAATGAGGTCGCCCGGGACCTCGGTGCTGCGGGAGATGGCGGTCATGGCCTCGCGGGCAACCACCTTGACGCGCTCACGCGGCTTGGACTTCCCCCCGGTGACCGTCACCTCTCCGAACTCATCCCCCAGGCGGCGCTCGTAGGCGTCCAGCAGTTCCCACCCCTCCCAGGTGGTGTAGGGCACCTCACGGGTCTCAAGCAGGGCGAGCAGGGCGTCGTGACCGACCTGGGAGGCGTCGTCGGTGGTGGCGTGCAGCAGCCCTGCCTGGGCGTCGGAGACCAGGTTGGTGATCGTCTCCTGGGCGTCGGACTTGGTGGATCCGATCAGGCCGACGGGGCCCCGCCGGATCCAGCCGGTGGCGTAGATGCCGGTCAGCGGCTCGCCGTCATCCCCGAGCACCCTGCCGCCGGCATTGGGGATCACATGCCGCTCGGCGTCGAAGGGAAGTCCCGCAATGGGGCTGCCCGCATAGCCGACCGCCCGGTAGACGGCCTGAACCGGCCATTCCTTGAACTCCCCCGTGCCGGAGACGGTGCCGTCGCCGTTCAGCCGGGTGCGCTCGGTGCGCAGAGCGCGCACATGCCCGGCAGCATCGGTGAGGATCGCCGACGGTGCCTGGAACAGGTGTATGTGAATGGTGCGCGAGGCCGTCAGGTCCTCGGGCTCCTGCATGGCGTAGCCCTCCAACGCCTTGACCACCTGCCGCTGCTGGTTCGAGGCGGCCAGGGCCTGGCGAGAGCCCTCGTCGTACTCGAAGTCCTCCTCGTCGACGGTGACGTCGACATCGGGCTGCTTACCCAGTTCTCGCAGTTCCAGGGGGGTGAACTTCACCTGGGCGGGACCGCGACGACCGAAGACGTGCACGTCAGTGACCGGGGATTGCGCCAGGATCTCGGCCACATTCGCCGGGATCTCCGTGGTCATCAGGTCCCGGGCGTGCTTGGCCAGGACGCGGGAGATGTCCAGGGCGACATTGCCGACGCCGATCACGGCGACCTCTTTGGCCTCCAGCGGCCAGGTGCGCGGGTGGTCGGGATGCCCGTCGTACCAGGAGACGAAGTCGGCGCCGCCGAAGGACCCAGGGGCGTCGATGCCGGGAATGTCCAGGGGAGCGTCGGTGTCGGCGCCGGTGGAGAAGATCAGAGCGTCGTAGTGCTCGTGCAGCTCCTCCACGCTAATGTCACGACCTACCTCCACGTTGCCGATCAAGCGGATGTCACCGCGTTGGAGGATCTTGTACAGGGCCACGATGATCTGCTTGATGCGCGGATGATCGGGGGCAACGCCGTAACGCACCAGCCCATAGGGGGCGGGAAGGCGCTCGAACAGGTCGATGTTCACGTCCAGGCCCGACTTCGACAGGATGTCCGAGGCGTAGATGCCGGCGGGGCCCGCTCCGATGACGGCTACGTTTAAGGGGCGTGGGTTCACTGCTCTTCGTTTCTGGCGACTACGGATGGATGGCCCCGCACGCCGACGGGCGGCGCTAAGGCCCGCCCAAGTGTATGCGGCCAGTCCGGGCGCGCGATGTGGCGTGCATCCCGCCCCACCTACTGTACTTCGCCCTCCTCGCCGAGACCGGCACTTATTACGTGCCGGGATGGTGAGATGTTCGGGGCGCTTCGTGTTTTGAGCTGTGGTGATGGTGCCGTACCCGGCTGAGGCACGGCGGGCCCCGCCCATCCGCCACCACACCCGAAAAACACGAAGGGCCCCCTTCCCACAGCCCCTACGGCCACGACCTGCCATCGGAGCGGACTGGTCAATAGCCGTGACCGCCTGGGATTGCATGCGGCCAAGGATTCTGCCCCGTCGCCCGCAGCCATAGCAACCGACCTGGGCACGTAAGGTCAACCGACCTCAATGCGCTCAGTCTTCAGGCGGCGCGGTCCACGAGGAGGTGGGCGAACTGCACCATGCCGTCACGTACTAGAGCCACGCGATGCTGAGCGTCAGCAAAAGCGGACTCACGCTCCTGCCCAGTGATCCCGTAGGTGTTCAGGCGCTCGACGGTACCTGCCAGGACCGCGTCCTCCAGGCCGTCGAGCACCGCCACCGCCTCATCCGCCCAGTCCTTCGCCATCTCGCGGGTACGCGCGAGCACCGGGTGGATGCGCAGTTGAGCAACGACATCCGCCAGCACCCGGTCATCGGTCAGGTCTGCGCCCGAAAGCGTGGCCAGGATCGACTGCCCGGCGGCGTCGAGTTCACCTGCCGCCAGCGCCTGACGCAGCAGCAGCACCGGCATGGTGTCCACGCCCTCCCGCAGGTCGGTGCCGGGGGTCTTACCAGTGGTAGCGGCATCGCTGGTCAGATCGATGCAGTCGTCAGCAAGTTGGAAGGCCACCCCGATCTTCTCCCCGAAGGCCTCCACGATCCCTTCGGTCGCTTCCCCTGCACGGGAGAGCATGGCACCATACGCGGCGGAAACGGCGATCAGAGAACCCGTTTTGTCAGACAGCACTTGTAGGTAGTGCTGCACCGGGTCCGTGCCCGTAGGCCGGGGCAGGGTCTCATGCAGCTGCCCCATACACAGTCGTTCGAAGGTCTTGGCGTGAGCCAGGACGGCACGTGGCCCGAGGGCGGCCACCAGTTGTGACGCACGGGCCACCAGCACATCGCCAGTGAGGATCGCCGCAGAGTTTCCCCATACGGTCTGGGCGCTCGGCGCACCCCGGCGCAAGGGAGCCTCATCCATGACGTCATCGTGGTAGAGCGTGGCGATGTGGGTCAGTTCTACCGCCACTCCGGCATCTCTAACCGGCTCACTGTCCGCCAGCTCGGGGTCGCCGAGCTGTGCGGTCAGCAGCGTGAGCACCGGCCGCAGGCGCTTACCACCCGCCTCGGCCAAGTGGGAGGTCGGCGGGTTGATGGTCTCGTCGGCATTGGAGACGACCTCCAGCAGGCGACTCTCAACCGAGTCGAGGGCCGGGATGATCCGGCCCTCGAGCTGCGGCAGGTTGAGGGGCAACGTTCCAATCACAGTAGGAGCATAGCGGCGTTGGCCAATCCACTTATGACGGCCTGCGGCAGGATGCCGATCAGCACCGTGGCGGCAGCGGCCAGGCCGATCGTCAAGGCGGTCGGTCCCATGGAGGAGACGACGGTCACCCGTTCACCCTCCGGCTCCCGGAAGAACATGAGCACTATCAGCCGCATGTAGAAGAATGCGGTTGCCACCGAGCTGATCACGGCGACTATCACCAGCCAGGTCGCCCCGCCGGCCACACCGGCGATGAATACCTCGAACTTCGCAATGAACCCGGCGGTCAGCGGGATACCGGCAAAGGACAGCAGGAACACGGTCATGGCCCCGGCGAGCCAGGGACTGCGGCGGCCCAGGCCGGCGAAGGCATCCAGATCTGTGGCCTCGGCTCCGGGAGCGCCTTCGTGGCTTGTGCGCACCAGGGTGATCACACCGAAGGCACCGACAGTAGACACACCATAGGTGAGGGCGTACAACAGCAGGGCGAGGACCGCCAGTCCGTTCCCGGCGATGATGCCGATGAGCATGTAACCGGCGTGGGCGATGGCCGAATAGGCCAGCATGCGCTTTACATCCTTCTGGATGACACCGACTACGGTTCCCACCGCCATGGTCAGGACGGCGACGGCCGACAGGAATGGGACCAGATCCCAGCCGAGTTGACCGGCGACGGCGTAGTAGAAGCGCACCAGCGCGAGGAAGGCGGTGGCTTTCACACCTGCCGCCATGAAGCCGGTCACCGGGGTGGGAGCCCCCTGGTAAACGTCCGGACTCCAGGCGTGGAACGGGGCGGCGGCGGTCTTGAACAGCAGACCGACGGTGACCAGGCCGATGCCGGCCAGGACCAGCCAGTCCATACCCTCCGCTCCCCCAGTGGAGATCGTGAAGGCTATCGCCGAATAAGACACGGAGCCCGACACACCGTACAGAAGCGCGGCCCCCATGAGCAGGAAGGCCGAGGAGAAGGCCCCCAGAACGAAGTACTTCAAGGCCGCCTCCTGGCTGAGAAGCCGCCGGTGGCGGGCCATTGCCGCCATGATGTACAGCGGCAGCGACACCAGTTCGAGGGCTACGAAGAGCATGATCATGCCGCCAGCCAATGGGAACAGCATCATGCCGCCCAGCGAGAGCAGGGTCAGCGGGAATATCTCGGTTGAGATCCAGCCGGCGTGGATGGACTCGGCCTCCTCGGCGCTGCCGGGCCGATCGGCCGCCTGGGCGGCGAAGGCGCCGTCGTCGGCGGTCGTGCGATCAGCCATGACCAGGATGGCCAGCAGACCTATCGTCAGCAGAACCGCCTGGGCGGCGACGCCGAAGGGGTCCTCCATGATTCCGGCGGTCAGTTCCCGGCCGGTGCCGGAGGTGACGACCTCCCAGCGACCCGCCAGGGCGACGGCGGAACCCAGAACCGCCATGACGCTCAGCAGCGTCTGGACGGCCGGTCGGACGCTGCGGGGCACGAAGGCCTCCACGAGGACGCCGATAACGCCCGCAGTCAGGATGATCAGTACAGGGGTGAGGCCGGCCCATTCGATGACCGGGGCGGTGAGGCTCACTTGGTGTTCCCTTCTGCGATCATAAAGGCGACGTCGGAACCGGCCGGGACGGTGGACTGCCCGGCCTGAGCCGGGGGCGCGCCGTCCTCGTCCAGCACGGAGGCGACCTGGAAGGCGACGTCCTCAAAGGCGTTGGTCAGGGTGGCAGGTGCCAGCCCGACTACGAACATCGCGGCGATGATCGGCACCAAGACGAGTCGCTCCCGCCCATCGAGGTCGGCGCTGCCCACCCGCTCACGGGCGGGAGAGCCGGTGAAGACCCGCTGGTAGGGCAGCAGCACGTAGACGGCGGCTATGACGACGCCGCATACGGAGACCACGCCCAGCGGCACTGACTTCGAGAAGGTGCCGGTAAGCACCATCCACTCCGGCACGAACCCGCTCAGACCCGGCAGGGCGATGGAGGCGAGGCCTGAGATGAGGAAGGTGCCGGCAATCAACGGCATGATCCGCTGGATGCCGCCGAGTTCGCTGATGTTGACGGTGCCGGTGCGGCGGGCGAGGAATCCGGTAACCAGGTACAGGCCGGCGATCGACAGCCCATGGGCCACCATGTACACCATCGCTCCGGTGGCCGCTATCTGGCTGCCTATGAACAGGCCCAGCACCATGAAGCCGAAGTGACTGATCGACGTGTAGGAGATCAGTCGGAACAGGTTGTCCTGGGCGATGGCGGCCAGGCCGCCGTAAATGATGCCGATAACCGCCAACGCTAGTACCACTGGGGCGGCCCAGGCGGACTCACGCGGGAATAGGGGCAGCACCAGTGCGGCCATGCCGAAGGTACCGATCTTGTCCAACACCCCGATCAGCAGCACCGAGGTGCCCGGGGTGGCCTGTTCGGCGGTGTCCGGCAGCCACGTGTGCAACGGCACCATGGGGGCCTTGATGGCGAAGGCGACGAAGAAGGACAAGAAGATCCAACGCGACGCCCCGGGCGAGGCCACAATCTGTCCGACGAGGTTGTCGATCAGGTAGGCGCCCTCACCACGGGGTCCGTAAACGTACAGGGCCACCACGCCCAGGAGCATGATCAGGCCGCCGGCCAACGAGTACAGCAGGAATTTGAGCGCGGCACGACGGCGGCGCGCACCCCCGAAGCGACCGATGAGGAAGTACACCGGCACGAGCATGGCCTCGAAGCAGATGTAGAACAGGAAGACATCACGGGCGGAGAAAATCACCACGACGAAGGCCTCGAGGGTCAGAACCAGACCGCTGAACAGGGCCTGCCGGTCCGCGGGCACCTCTCCCCAGCCGGCCAGTAGCACCAGCGGCACCAGGAAGACGGTCAATGCCAGCATGGCCAGACCAAGACCGTTGACTCCCAGCGCCCAGGACACGCCCATGGTGGGAATCCAGGGGCGGGTCTCGGCCAGTTGGACGGTGCCGGCACGGGTGAAGTCGAAGGCGGTCAGCGCCCAGACGCCGACGCCGAGCGTGGCCAGGGAGAAGAGCAGGCCGAGGACCCGTCCCTGGTGCCGCAGCGGCGGCAGGAGCCACAGCAGCAAGGCCCCGGTAAGCGGGACGATGGCCATGACGGACAGTACGGGGAGCGTTGTGTTCATGGGCTTGCTTGTCCTCTCAGAACCTGCCGACCAGGACGGCTATGAGTGCGAGAACTGTCCCGCCGAGCATGTAGCCGGCATAAGAGCGGACGCTGCCGGACTCGGTGCGGGCCGTCAGCCGGCCGAGGGCCGCGGTTCCCTTGGCGAGCCCCTCGACGGCGCCGTCGACGACATAGCGGTCCGAGGCGCCGGCGGCTAGGACGAGCCCCTGGCCGGGCCGCATGGCTACGGCCTCGTTGATGGTGTCCTGGTACATGTCATGGCGTGCGGCCTCCACCAGGGCGTTAGCGCGCTGCACCACCGTGGGCACATCCCGGCGCACGTACATGGCCCAGGCGACGCCGACGCCGATGATCACCAGGACGAGGGTGGCGGCCATGATGGCCGTGGCCGGCAGGACTGGCTCACCGTGTGCCGCATGGTCCACGTGACCGGTGACCGGCTCGAGCCAGGTGACGAAGGCATCGCCGACACTCAACGCCCCACCCAGGCCGAGGGAGAAGACCGAAAGGACGAGCAGTGGGAGGGTCATCAACCATCCCGACTCGTGGGGGTGCACTTCGCCCTCAACGTCCTTGGCGGTGGTCCAACGGGGACGTCCGTGGAAGATCATGAAGAACAGCCGCGACATGTAGAAAGCAGTCAGTCCCGCACCCAGCAGGGCGATTGTGCCCAGTATCCAGGGGCGGGCGCCGTCGCCTACGAAGGCGGCCTCGATGATCCGGTCCTTGGACCAGAATCCGGACAATGGCGGGATGCCGAGGATCGCCAGCCAGGCGATGCCCATGGTGATCCAGGTGAGCTTCATCGCGCGGCGCAGGCCGCCGAAGCGACGCATGTTCACCTGATCGCTCATGGCGTGCATGACGCTGCCGGCGCCCAGGAACAGCTGCGCCTTGAAGAAGCCGTGTGTGAGCAGGTGGAAGATGGCGAAGGCGTAGCCGATCGGCCCCAGGCCGGCACCGAGCATCATGTAACCGATCTGGCTCATGGTGGAGGCGGCCAGCACCTTCTTCATATCGTCCTTGGCGCATCCGACAATCGCCCCGAATGCCAGGGTGATCGCGCCGACGACGGCGACTGCCAACTGCGCATCGGGAGCGCCTTCGAAGACGGCGCCGGAGCGGACGATCAGGTAGACGCCGGCGGTGACCATGGTGGCGGCGTGGATGAGGGCCGATACGGGGGTCGGGCCGGCCATGGCGTCACCCAGCCAGGCCTGCAGCGGGAACTGGGCGGACTTGCCGCAGGCCGCCAGCAGCAGCAGGAGGCCGATGGCGGTGAGCCACCCGGCGGGGATGGCCCCCTCCTGCGCGGCCGGTAGCACCGCGTCGTAGGCCACCGAGCCGACCTGGGCAATGCAGGCCATCATGGCCAGCAGCAGGCCGACGTCGCCGATCCGGTTCATGACGAAGGCCTTCTTGGCGGCGGCCGCGTTCTCCCGACTGGTGAACCGCTCCGCCTGTGGGGCGTCGGCGGCGGCGGTGTTCCAGAATCCGATTAGCAGGTAGGAGGCCAGGCCCACACCCTCCCAGCCGATGAACAGGGCGATGTAGGAGTCACCGAGCACCAGGGTGAGCATGGCGGCGATGAATAGGTTCAGGTAGGCGAAGAAGCGGCGCCGGTCACGGTCGTGGGCCATATAGGCCACCGAGTAAACGTGGATGAGGAAGCCGACACAGGTCACCAGCACCACGAAGGTCAGTGACAACGGGTCCAAGCGCAGCCCCAGACGCACGTCGAGGTCACCGGCCCCGAACCAGCGCCACAGTTGCACGCCCAGGACCCTTCCGTGGGCGGGCAGCCCGAGCACTTGGGCGAGGATCATCAGGCCGAGGCAGGCGCTGAACAGCGAGGCCGCCACGCCCAGCCAGTGTCCCCAGGCGTCGGCTGCGCGTCCGACCAGCAAAAGGAGTGCCGCGGAGGCGGCCGGGACGGCAATCAGCAGCCATGCGAGTGAGGCGGTGCCGGTTGCCGGGGTGGCTGCCCCGACGACGGACTGGGCGGCGAGCAGGCCGGAGGAGAGCGCGAGAGTGGATGCGGTCATGGTCTCGGCTCCTTCAGTGCTTGAGCAGGTTCAGGTCGTCGACGGACGTGGACCTGCGCGTGCGGAAGATGGACACGACGATGCTCAGCCCCACAACGACCTCGGCGGCGGCAACCACCATCACGAAGAAGGCGAATACCTGCCCGGTCAGGTTGCCATGCATGCGGGAGAAGGCGACCAGGACCAGGTTGACGGCGTTAAGCATGAGTTCAACACCCATCAGTTCGATGATGGCGTTGCGGCGCAGCAGCACGGTGAGGGCGCCGAGAGTGAACAGCACCGCGGCGAGCATGACGTAGGCGGTGATGGGGATGCTCACTTGCGGTCCTCCTTTCCGGCCGGGGCGGGCGGCGCGGCCTGGTCGCCGACGGCGTCGGTCGATGCGGCCGCCGCGGCTCCGGGGGCGACGGGCTGGGTGACGGCGGGGGCGGGCGCTCCGGGCATGGCCGGCATGCCGGAACGGCCGACGGAGGCGTTCTCCCGGTCGGTGATGCGACCGGAGCGCTGGGCTGCGCCCATTTCCGGAGACACCTCGGACAGCTCCAGGTCCTGGCCGCGCACCCGCAGCACGCGGGGGACGGATTCCTCCACGGCCTGCCCGGAGGCGGCCAGGGCGGGAGCGGCCACGGTGTTGGTGGCGGCGTAGACGCCGGGCATGGGCTTCTGACCGGGATGCGCGCCCGTTTCAGCGTAGGCGCGCATCTTGGCCTCGACCCGGTCGCGCTGGGTCATCCGCGGCCGTACCCGCTGGCGGTGGGTAAGCGTCAGCGCGCCGACGGCGGCGATGATCAGCAGTAGACCGGCCAGTTCCATGGTGACCACCAGGTCGCCGAACAGGACCATGGCCAGTGTCTGCGGGGTGGCGCCGGCTCCGTCAGCCAGACCGGCGGCCGCCGGGAAGGCGCTGCGCCACACGACAGCGGCGAGCACAGCGATCAGTCCGGCTCCGAACAGGGCGGCCAGCGCCTTAGTGGCGGCGGACCGAGCGGCTATCGGTTCGTCCCCACCGACGCCGACCATCATGATGACGAACAGCACCAGGGTCATCACCGCGCCGGTGTAGACGACCACCTGGGTGATGCCGAGGAAGGGCGCCTCGTTGGCGATGTACAGCACGGCCAGGCCGAGCATGATCATGATCATGTTCACGGCGGCAATCACCGCGCGTTTGGCGGTCAGCAGGCCGATGCCGCAGGCAACCGTGACCACGGCGACGACGGCGAACAGTACGGCCTCGCCTCCGGAGACGGTGCCGTCCGCCGTAAGCGCGGCGGGCAGGGGTAGGGCCGCTATGGAGGGCGTCATGAGTGCACCGTCTCCTTCCGGGCAGCGCCCCGCGGAGCCGGAACCGGCCGGGCGGTGGCGAGGGTCGGATCTTCGGGGCGTCGCTCGTGCACCCAGTCGATCTGTGTCTGGGTGGCTCCGGTCACGGCGCCGCGATAGTAGTCGCCGTCCTCCGTGCCCTCGACCATGGGGTGAGGGGCGGCCAGGGCGCCATCGGGCACGGGTGCCAGCAGATCCGGCTTGTCATAGATCAGGCCGGTGCGGGTGGGGCCGACGAGCTCATCGATCTCGTGGGTCATGGTCAGGGCCCGCGTGGGGCACGCCTCTATACACATGCCGCAGAAGATGCAGCGCAGGTAGTTGATCTGATAGACGCGCCCGTAGCGCTCACCGGGCGAGTACTGTGCCTCGGGAGTGTTGGGGGCGGCCTCCACGTAGATGGCGTCGGCGGGGCACGCCCAGGCGCACAGTTCGCAGCCGATGCACTTCTCCAGGCCGTCGTCGTACCGGTTGAGCTGGTGGCGCCCGTGGTAGCGGGGCATGAGCACCGGCTTCTCGAAGGGGTAGAGCTCGGTGACCGTGGGGCGGAAGATGGAGGAGAGCGTAACTCCATAGCCGGCGACGGGGGCGAATACGCGTCCGAGAGCGCCCGGTTCGTCCCGCAGCCACTGGTCGTGGTCGGTTCCCTCCCGGCCCTGCGGGCTGGGGGACTGCGTTGAGTCAGTCATCGGTTTCCTCCTGAACGGTGGCGTCGGAGTCGGCCCCGTCGGACACGCCCGCCTCGGCGACGGCGAGGGACACCTCGCTGGCGGCGTCGATCACCGGGGCGGTGCCCCGGGCGCGGCGAGCGCGCGGGGACGGGGGAAGCTGCTGGCCGGGCAGCGGCGGGACGGGGAAGCCGCCGGCGAAGGCGTCCAGATCCTCACCCGGAGTCGAGACAGCCGCATCCGGTTGACCCTCCTGGGCGTGGGCGGGCGCCTCCTCGTCCTCGCCCTCGGGAAGAACCAGCAGGATGATCATGGCCACTAGGAAGATGGCGGCCAGTACTAGCAGCAGCCCCTGCGTGGAACCTCCGGAGAATGCCCGGTAGCCCTGCACTATGGCCACCAGGACGAACCAGACCAGGGAGACGGGGATGAGGAACTTCCAGCCGAGCTTCATGAAGTGGTCGTAGCGGATACGCACCAGCGTGCCGCGGGTCCAGATCATGAATAACATGACGCACCAGACCTTGATGATGAACCACAGCATCGGCCACCAGCCGGAGTTGGCGCCCTCCCAGAAACTCGCCAGGATGAAGGAGCGCCAGCCGCCGAGGAACAGGGTCGTGCACACGGCGGAGACGTTGAACATGTTCAGGTACTCACCCAGGTAGTACCAGGCGAACTTCATGGAGGAGTACTCCACCATGTGTCCGGCGACGAGTTCCCCCTCCGCTTCGGGCAGGTCGAAGGGCAGCCGGTTCACCTCGCCGACCATTGAGACCACATAGATCAGGAAGCTGGGGATCATGGCCACGCCCCACCACAGCCGTTCCTGGGCGGAGACGATCCCGGAGGTGGACATGGTCCCCGAGGCCAGGAAGACCGTCAGGATAGACAGGCTCATGCTCAGCTCGTAGGAGATGACCTGGGCGGCCGAGCGGACGGCGCCCAGCAGCGGATAGGTGGAGTGAGTGGACCAACCGCCCAGGATGATGCCATACACGCCGAAGCCGGTGATACCGAGCACGTACAGGATGGCGACGGGGAAGTCCGTCAACTGCAGCGGCGTGGAGTGGCCGAATATGCTCACCTGCGGCCCGAAGGGGATGACCGCGTAGATCATGAAGGCGGTGAAGGCAGCGATGACCGGACCCAGGATGTAGATGAGCCGCTCGGCCCCCTTGAGCCAGAAGTCCTCCTTCATGATCAGCTTGGCGGCGTCGGCGATGAGCTGGGGCAGGCCGAGTGGACCGTTGACATTCGGGCCCGGACGGGTCTGAATGCGGCCGAGGACGCGCCGCTCCGCCCAGATGCCGACGATGACGCTGACGATGAGGAAGACGACGATGAAGACGGCCTTGATGAGGGTGAGCCACCAGGTCTCTTCGGAGAAGTCGGCGACCACACCCCCCTGGGCCGCGACGACCGCAGGCAGGGCGGCAGGGACGACGGGACTAAACGGATTCACCGGGCCACCTCCGGGATGCTAGAAGCGGTGAGCGAGAGGGAGACGTGGGTGCCCTGTCCGCCCCCCAGGCTCTGGCGGACCGTAGATCCGGGCGAGCACTCGGGCAGCCAGACCGTCCCGTCGGGGACACCGCCGACGGCGGCCGGCAGCGTGATCGTGCCGGTGGGTGTGGACACGTCGACGTCCTCTCCGCCCAGCAGATGCAGCCGGGAGGCCAGGTCGGCGCCGACTCGGGCGACGGGGCGCAGGGCCGTGGCGGCCAGGAACGGTTCGCCGTCCTGGAGCCGACCGGCGTCGAGCATGGGCTTGTGGGTGGCCAGGACGGCATCCAGGCCGGAGACGGTGGAACGTCCGGACCGGCTGCTGTCCGTATTCCCCGTATCCCCCGTATCCGGCGCATCCGCCGGGACGGCACCTTCCGGGGCAGGGGTGAAGGCGACGCGCGGCCGGGGGCCGGCCCATAGCCCCAGGGCTTCGATCTGCGCGTGCACGTCCTCAAGGGTGTCGACGTCCAGGTCGGCGCCCATCTCGGCGGCCAGGGCGGCCAGCACCTGCCGGTCGGTGCGGGCACGGGACACGTGGGCCTGCCCGAAGGGGCGCACGCGTCCCTCCCAGTTGACGAAGGTGCCGTTCTTCTCCACCGGCGGCGCCACCGGCAGGACGACGTCGGCGTGCTCGCTGACCTCGCTGCGGCGCACCTCCAATTGCACGGTGAATCCCGAGTACGCCAGGGCGGTGCGAGCCAGGCCCGGATCGGGGAAGTCCCGCAGGTCCACGCCGCCGATCACCAGCCCGCCGAGCTCGCCGTCGACGATGGCATCCAGGATGGCGGTGGTGTCCCGACCCGGCTGTGCGGGCAGCGGATCGGTGCCGGCCGGACCACCGCGTACCGCCCACAGCTGCCCCACCTCGGCCCGGGCGGCCGCGTCGACCACGGGGCGCCCGCCGGGCAGGAGGTGAGGCAGCAGCCCGGCCTCAATACCGCCGCGCTCACCGGCACGGCGCGGAACCCAGGCCAGATGGGCGCCGGTGGCAGTGGCGAGGGCGTCGACGACGGACAACAGGCCGGGGACGGCCGCGGCCCGCTCCCCCACCAGGATGGTGGCGCCGTCCCCACCCAGGGCCCGGGTCAGCTCGGGATGGGTCTGGGACAGCAGGGCAACGGTGCGCGCCTCGGTTCCCGGGGCGGCGAGGATGACATCGGCGTCCAGCTTGCGCGAGCCCGCCGAGGTGACGTTGGCGAGCGCGGTGACCTTGACGCCGCCGGCGCGCACGCCCTTGCGCAGCCGCAGGAACAGGGAGCCGCACTCGTCCTCGGGCTCCAGAGCGATCAGCAGCACCTGGCCGGCGCTCTCCAGCGAACGGTAGGTGACGGCACCCAGGCCGGTTCCGGCTACGCGGGCGGCCAGGAAGGTCTCCTCCTCCGGGCAGTGGTCGCGCACACGCTGGTCGATGTCGTTGGTGCGCAGCACGGTGCGGGCGAACCGGGACCACGCCCAGCCGTCCTCCAGGGTCAGACGGGCGCCGGGCAGCAGCCCCACGCCGCCCTCGGTGCGGGCGGCGATCAGGCCACGGGCGGCCACGTCCAGGGCGTCGGACCAGGAGGTCCGAACCAGCTCGCCACTGGTCTGGTCACGCACGAGGGGAACGTCCAGGCGGTCGTCCAGTCCGGACCAGGGGTAGGCGAAACGGTCTTTGTCGGTGATCCACTCCTCGTTGACCTCCGGGTCGTTACCGGCCAGGCGCCGCAGCACCACGCCGCGGCGCATGTCCACGCGCAGGGCGGAGCCGGAGGCGTCGTGCTCGGTGATGGTGTCGGTGGACACCAGATCCATGGGACGGGCCCGGAACCGGTAACGTGCGCTGGTCAGCGCACCCACGGGGCAGATCTGGATGATGTTGCCGGAGAAGTAGGAGGCGAAGGGACGACCGGAGACATCCAGCTCCTCCGCACCGCCGAGCGTGCCGGGCCCGTATGCCGTGCCGTCGACCACGGCGGGCTCGCCGCCGGGGCCGGACAGATCCTCCTCGGGCACTAAGTACTCCCCGCCGCGCACGGTCTGCGTGGTCTGGGAGGCGAGGGCATCGGGATCATGGAAGTCCAGGACGCCGGAGTCGAAGCGGCCGATCTGCTCGGAGTAGAGGCCGCCGGTGATCTCGCCTCCGGCGTGACCGGCGCCGCGTCCCTGCAGGGTGATGAAACGGTCGCCGGCGATCTGGTCGGCGAAGCGCACACAGCGCTGGCACAGGATGCAGCGATCGCGGTCGAGCAGGATATTGCTGGTCAGGCGCAGTGGTTTGGGGAAGGTGCGCTTGACGTCGGTGAAGCGTGTGGCGGCCTGGGCGCCCGTGGACATGAGTTCCAGGGCCTGGTTCTGCAACGGGCACTCTCCGCCCTTGTCACACACCGGGCAGTCCAGGGGGTGGTTGATCAGGAGGAACTCCATGGTGCCGGCCTGGGCCTTGGCGGCCACCTGGCTGGTGGCCTGGGTGGAGACCTCCATGCCCTCCGAGGCGGTCATGGCGCAGGCGGGCTGCGGCTTGGGCATGGGCCGGACCACGCCGTCGCGTCCGGGCATGGCCACCTCCACCAGGCATTGGCGGCAGTTGGCCGACGGCGCCAGCAGGGGGTGGTCGCAGAACCGCGGGATGCGTACGCCGGCCTGCTCGGCCGCGCGGATCAGCAGCATCCCCTTGTCCACCTCGACGTTCATGCCGTCGATCGTGATGTTGACAGTGTCGGTCATGTAGTCACCGTCCGCTCTCAGCCGTGCTGTTGACAATGGAGGCCGCAGGGGGGAACAGCTCGGACGCGGGAGTGGTGTAACCCGCCTCGAACTCGGTACGGAATCGCTTGATTCCCGACTGGATCGGCGTGGCGGCCGCATCTCCGAGGGCGCAGAAGGAGCGTCCGAAGATGTTGGCGGCGATGTCCTCCAGCTTCTCCACATCGCCACTTTCGCCCCGCCCGGCCTCCAGCCGGGTCATGATCTGCCGCATCCAGTAGGTTCCCTCGCGGCAGGGCGTGCACTTGCCGCAGGACTCGTGCTGGTAGAACTCCGTCCACCTGGCCACGACGCGCACCACCGAGACGGTGTCGTCGAAGACCTGCAGGGCGCGGGTACCGAGCAGCGAACCGGCACCGACCACCGACTCGTAGTCGAGCGGAATGTCCAGTTCCTCGGGGCCGAAGATCGGGGTTGAGGAGCCGCCCGGCACCCAGAACTTCAGTTCGTGGCCAGGTCGGATGCCGCCGGCTAGTTCGATCAGTTCCCGCATGGTGATGCCGAAGGGGGCCTCGAACTGGCCGGGGCTGACCACATGCCCGGTCACGGAGAACAGGCCGTGCCCCTTGGAGCGTTCGGTGCCCATCGCCGAGTACCAGGCGGCGCCACGGGCCAGCACCCCGGGGACGGAGGCGATCGTCTCGACGTTGTTGATGACGGTGGGACGGGCGTACAGGCCCTGCACCGCCGGGAAGGGCGGACGCAGGCGGGGGTGCCCGCGGCGGCCCTCCAAGGAGTCCAGCAGCGCCGTCTCTTCACCGCAGATGTAGGCTCCGGCCCCCGCGTGGGCGACGATCTTGAGCGGCTGACGGCCGTCCAGACCGAAGCCTTCGTCCAGCAGCCCGGCGTCGGTGGCGTCGTGGATTGCGTGCAGCAGACGCCGATAGGCGTGGGCGACCTCGCCGCGCACGTACACGAAGGCGCGGTCGGCGCCGATGGCGCGGGAGGTGATGGCCACCCCCTCCACCAGGGCGTGCGGGTTGGCCATCAGCGTGGGCATGTCCTTGCAGGTGCCCGGCTCGGACTCGTCGGCGTTGACCACCAAGTAGCGGGGCAGGCCGTCGGGTGCGGGCAGGAAGGACCACTTCAGCCCGGTGGGAAAGCCTGCGCCGCCGCGGCCGCGGAGGTTGGAGGCCTTGACGAGGTTGACCAGTTCCTCCGAAGTCATGGTCTTGGCGCGGGCCAGGCCCCGGTAGCCGCCGCAGGCCCGGTAGGCGTCCAGCGTCCAGGAGCGCTCCTTGTCCCACATGTCGGTGACGACAGGGGTCAGGGTGCCCGGGGCGGTGAAGGTCGGCTCCGCCGAGCCGATAGTCTGCTCGCTCACTTATCCTCCTCCTGGGCGGGTGCCTCGTGACCGGGCACGGCGTCGCTGGCCGGCGATTGCTCAAGGGGAGCGGTCCAGGCGTGCTCGCGGGCCAGTCGCAGGCCGCGCAGGCTGGACTCGCCGGCGGCGACGCCCTCGTCCGCACGACCGTCCTCGAAACCGGCCAGTAACCGCTCGTTCTCCCGGAAAGTCGGCACTGTCTGCGGACCTCGGGTGGGGGTTACGTCCTCGCCGCGTTCGAGCCGTTCAATCAGGTCCACGGCGGAGGCCGGAGTCTGGTTGTCGAAGAACTCCCAGTTGACCATCACCACGGGTGCGTAGTCGCAGGCGGCGTTGCACTCCACGCGCTCCAGGCTGATGCGGCCGTCGTCACTGGTCTCGTCACTGCCCAGGCCGGTGTGCTCGCTAACGGCCCGCCATACCTCGTCCCCGCCCATGACGGCGCACAGGGCATTGGTGCACACCCCCACGTGGTAGGTGCCGGCGGGGTGGCGACGGAACTGGCTGTAGAAGGTGGCCACGGCGGAGACCTCGGAACGGGTCAACCCCAGCTTCTGCGCCACCAGGGCGATACCCGCGGGCGAGACATAACCGTCCACGCTCTGCATCAGGTGCAGCATCGGGATGATCGCGCTGCGCTCATACCCGGCCGGGTAGCGGCTCATAATCTCGGCGATATCGGCGTCCAGCCGGGCCGCCACCTCGGGGCTGTAGCCGAAGGCGGTGCCGACGGCGTCGGCCGGGGCGGAGAGGTTCTCAGAAGTAGTGCTCATTAGCGGTCCACGCCTCCCAGGACGGGGTCGATCGAGGACAATGACGCGACGACGTCGGCGATCATGCCGCCCTCGCACATCATGGCCAGCGATTGCAGGTTGGAGTAGGAGGGGTCGCGGAAGTGGACCCGGTAGGGGCGGGTACCGCCGTCGGAGACCGCCTGAATGCCGAGCACACCCTTGGCGTGCTCCACCGTCTGGTACACCTGCCCGGCCGGCACCCGGAAGCCCTGGGTGACGAGCTTGAAGTGGTGGATCAGGGACTCCATGGAACTGCCCATGATCTCCTTGACGTGCTCCAGGGATTGGCCCTGCCCGTCGGTGGCGATGGCCATGCGTGCCGGCCAGGCGATGGTCGGGTCGGCGACCATGGTCGTGTTGGAGGGGTCCTCGCCCCGGGCGGCGATCTCGTCGAGCCGGTCCAGGGCCTGGGAGACGATCTTCAAGGATTGGTAGCACTCGTCGAAACGCACTCGCAGGCGGTTGTAACAGTCGGAGTTGTCGTAGACGGGGATCTCGAAGTCGTAGGTCTCATAACCGCAGTAGGGCCGCAGCTTGCGCATGTCCAACGGATAGCCCGCCGCTCGCACGCACGGCCCGGTCAGGCCCATCGCCATGGCCGCGGCGAGGCTCATCTCGCCTATGCCGACGAATCGGGATTTCAGGATCGGGTTCGCCATCAGCAGCGACTCCAACTCCCCGACGTCGTTCTTGATGTTCGGCATGACCGAGCGGACGAAGTCGGTGAAGCCCTCCGGCAGGTCCTGGGCCAGGCCGCCGGGGCGCACATAGGCGTGGTTCATGCGCAGCCCGGAGGCCATTTCGAAGGCGCGCAGAATGTTCTCCCGGCAGCGGAAGGAGATGGTCATCAGCGTGGTGCCGCCCATCTCGTTGCCCGCCGAGCCGATGGCCACCACGTGGCTGGCAATCCGGTTGAGTTCCATGAGGAGCACCCGGGCGACGGTCGCCTTCTCAGGGATGTCGTCGGTGATGCCGAGCAGTTTCTCCACCGCCAGGGCGTAGCCGACCTCCTGGAAAAAGGGGGCCACATAGTCCATGCGGGTCACGAAGGTCTCGCCCTGAACCCAGGTGCGGTACTCCATGTTCTTCTCAATGCCGGTGTGGAGGAAGCCCGTGCCGGCACGCAGCTCGGTGACGGTCTCCCCGTCGGTCTCCAGCACCAGACGGAGCACACCGTGTGTGGAGGGGTGGATCGGGCCCATGTTGACCACGACGCGGTCGCGCTGGAGCCGATCGATTTCATCGCGGGCGGCGATCTGGGCGGCGATGTCATCCCAGTCGCCGCCGTTGGCGGTGAACTGGGGGGCGCCGGCGGTCAGATCGTCGGTGGCGGGGCCGGTGGCGTGCATGTTGCTCATCAGCGGTAGGACCTCCGGGTGTCGGCCGTGGCGGTTGAGGCGCCCTTGTACTCGACGGGGATGCCGCCGAGCGGGTAGTCCTTGCGTTGGGGGTGCCCGACCCAGTCGTCGGGCATGGCCGAGCGCGTCAGGTTGGGGTGGCCGTCGAAGACGATGCCCATCAGGTCCCACGCCTCGCGTTCGTGCCAGTCGTTCCCGGGGTAGACGGGCACGAGCGAGGGCACGTGCGGATCCGTTTGCGCAAGGGCGACCTCCAGGCGCAGGGCGCGGGCGCCGTGAGTCAGGGAGATCAGCTCGTAGCAGGCGTGCAACTCGCGGCCGTGGTCGTGCGGGTAGTGCACGCCGGTCACGCCCAGGCACAGTTCGAAGCGCAGGTCCTGATCGTCCCGCAGGGGCCGGGCCACGTCCAGCAGGTGCTCGCGCGCGATGAACAGGGTCAACTCGCCCCGGTCCACCACGACCTTCTCAATGGCTGCGGCCGGGTCTACGTCCGCCTCGGCGAGGTCCTCGATGAGGGCGTCGACGACGGCGTCGAACCATTCCCCGTAGGGACGGGTGGCCGCCGGGGCGAGGGCGACCACGCCGACGGTGCCGCCGTAACCGGTGGTGTCGCCGGCGTCGGCGGCACCGAACTGGCCGGTGTGAGTATCTATGACCTCCAGGCGCAACGCCTCGGGCACCGGCCGACCGGCGACCTCCGGAACGGCGGTGGCGGTCTTGGCAACGGTGTCGGGGGCGGCGTGGTTCTCAGCAGTACCAGCGTTGGCGATCATGCGAGCAGTCCCTTCATCTCGGCTGTGGGGACGGCCTTGAGGGCGGCGGCCTCAACGGCGCGAGCGATCTCCTCACGGTGGGCGAAGATCGGCTTGCGCTCGATCTGGCGGGTCAGTTCGAGCATGGCGTTCAGGAGCATCTCCGGGCGCGGCGGGCAGCCGGGCAGGTAGATGTCCACGGGCACGATGTGGTCGGCGCCCTGAACCACGGCGTAGTTGTTGAACACGCCGCCGGAGGAGGCGCAGGCACCCATGGAGATGACCCACTTGGGCTCGGGCATGGAGTCGTAGACGTTGCGCACCACCGGCGCCATCTTGTGGGAGACGCGGCCGGAAACGATCATGACATCGGCATGGCGGGGCGAGGCGCGGAATACCTCCCATCCGAAGCGGGCCATGTCGAAGCGGGGCGTGCCGGTGGCCATCATCTCGATGGCGCAGCAGGCGAGCCCCATGGTCACCGGCCACAGCGAGCGCGCCTGGGCCAGGTCCGCCAGCTTGGCCACCGTGGTGAGCATGAAGCCGGGTCCCTCCACGCTCTCCAGCGCCTGCGCCTGCAGGTCATCCCGCTTGGAGGGGATGTGGAGCATCTTCTCGTTGTACTCGCGCATGTTCATGAGATCTGCTCCCTCACTCCCAGTCCAGTCCGCCACGACGCCACTCGAGGATGTAGGGCACCGTGATCAGGGCGATGAAGACGAGGGCCGCGCTCAGCCCGAAGAAGCCCAACTGCGCGAAGGCGGTGGCCCACGGGTAGAGGAAGACGACCTCGACATCGAAGATGATGAAGGTCATGCCCACCAGGTAGAAGGACACGGGGAACCGGCCCTGGTCGACATTGGTGGGGGTGGGGTCGATGCCGCATTCGTAGTTGGCGACCTTGACCCGGTTGCGCCGGTTGGGGCTCACAATGGCGGACAGGACCAGGCCACCGATGGCGATAACCATGGCGACCGCCGCCATGATGAGCAGGGAGACATAAGGGTTCATGCTGCCGGCACCATCCTTGTCAGAAGTTGGATGAAGTGGTCGATTCCGTCGCCGCCGCGACGCTCCCAGCCGTCGGACAGGAGCTTGGCGACGAGCCGCATGAGGCGTTTGCGGGGCAGCCCATAACGGGTGCACAGGCGCATCACCTCGGGATGCTCGATCAGGGCGACGAAGATGCGCCCAAGCGTGTAGTAACCGCCCATCTGCGCCTGAAGGGCCGCCGGGTACTGTGACAGGGCGAGTTCGCGGCCTGCGGCGGTGGAGCGGGCCGCCGCCTGGGCGGCGGCCTCTGCGGCCAGACGGCCGGAGGCGAGCGCCTGGGCGATACCCTCCCCGTTGAAGGGTGAGACCATGCCGCCGGCATCACCCAGCAGCATGAGCCCGTCGGCATAGTGGGGCTTGCGGTTGAAGGCCATGGGCAGGGCGGCGGAGCCGATGCGGCCGACCCGGTGCTCAGGGGTGAATTCCCAGGCTTCCGGCACATGGCCCAGCCAACGGTTGAACACGGCCCGGTAGTCGATGCCGCGGGCGGAGGCGGCCGCCGTCGTCGAGGACACCGCTCCCAGACCAACGTTGACCAGACCGTCGCCCACGCTCCAGATCCACCCGTATCCGGGCAGCAGGTCGGAGCGGCCCGCGGGTCCGTCCCACAGCTCCAGCCGGGACTCCATCCAGGCATCGTCGGCGCGGGGGGAACGGAAGTAGGCGCGCACGGCGACGCCCAGCGGCTTGCGCTCGTCCTTGCTGCGGCCGACGGCGGTGGCCAGGCGGGCCGATACGCCGCCGGCGTCCATGACCAGTGGCGCACGGACGGTGATCGGGGCCTGTATGCCCGGCTCGGGGACACGCGGAGTGGGGCGTGCCTGTACGCCTATCACCCGCCCGGAGGCGCTGGTGACCGGGGCGGTGACGGTAACGCCGGTCAGCAGATGAGCACCGGCGCCTACGGCGTGCTTGGCGAGGTCACGGTCCAAGTCGCTGCGCCGCCGGGCCAGGCCGTAGGCGGGCAGACTGGCCTGCTCGGGCCAGGGGATGTGCAGCTGGTGCCCGCCGCCGATGACGCGCAGCCCCTGGTTGCGCTGCCAGGTGGAGGTGTCCATCCCCATGGCGACCAGCTCGCGCACGGCCGTCGGCGTGAGGCCGTCACCGCAGACCTTGTCCCGGCCGAGTTCGTGGCGTTCCAGTAACAGCACGTCCAGGCCGAGGGTGGCCAGATGGTAGGCGGCCGCTGAGCCGGCGGGACCGGCACCCACGACGACGACATCGGCGCTCATATCGCCGGCGGCTGCTGCCATTGCTGCGCGCCTCCTTCGTGTGCGGCTCGTGCGGCTGGGAACGGCGACCACCGAGTCGGCGGCCATGGACCTGCTGACTGACGGGACCGCCGATGACACTACCGACTTGTCTCACATCACCGTCACTCGACTCCGCCCCGCCTTCGGGTGGTCCGTTTTTCTCCCGGCATTCCCAGGATAACGCGCGCCACGCGCACGTGGTGGCGACTGCGGCGGCGCGCAGTCAACCACTTATTTTGAGATACCTACCCTTGCGAATTCACGTCGGCGGGCATGCCCGCAGCGACGTGCGACGAGTTCCGGGATGAACCGAGCGGCTCAGTCCGACCGTGGGATCTGCGAGGATCTGACCATGAGTCGAGCCTCTCTCGCCAAGGACCCCCGCGAGGTCGCGGGCATGTTCGACGCCGTCGCGCGCCGATATGACTTGACCAATGACGTCATGAGTCTGTGGCAGGTGCGCATGTGGCGTGCGGTCACTCGCGCCGCTGTTTCCGCCGGTCCCGGCATGCGGGTGCTGGACCTGGCTGCAGGCACCGGCACCTCCAGCGTCGCCTACGCGGCCGACGGCGCGCAGGTGGTGGCCTGCGACCTGTCGGCGGGCATGGTCGCCGAGGGCAGACGGCGCCATCCCGAGATCGAGTTCGTGGTAGGTGATGCGACGGATCTGCCCTTCTCCGACGGCTTCTTCGACGTGGTCACCATCTCCTATGGGTTGCGCAACGTGCAGGACACCGACCGGGCGCTGGCGGAGATGGCGCGCGTGACTCGCCCCGGCGGGCGGATCGTAATCGCGGAGTTCTCCACCCCCGTGCACGCGACCTTCCGGCGCCTGTACCGCTTCTACCTGGGCACTGCCCTGCCCGCGGCCGGGAGACTGGTGTCCTCCAACGCGGATGCCTACGGCTATCTGGGCGAGTCGATCCTTTCCTGGCCGGATCAGGAGACCCTGGCGGCACTGATGCAGGGGGCCGGTTGGCGCGGGGTGGGTTACAAGAACCTGTCGGGTGGAATCGTGGCCATCCATCGCGCCGCCAAGCCGGAGCTCTCCGCGCATGGCAGCACCGACGACGTCGCGCCGACGGCCCCGGAGGCCTGAGGTGGGCGCTCCCGAGCCCGCCCCGGGTCCCTCGGCCCGCCCGGCGCCCACCGCACCGGTTGTGTCCGCATGGCGGGCCGCCACCGCCCCGATTCCTCTGTCCTTCCGCACCGTCGCCCTTCCGGTCGGCGTCATCACTGCGGAGGGCGGCGACGACGGCACGGGACTGCTCGACCTCCTGGCCAGGCGGGAGGATGTCGTCAGCTGGGTGCGCCGCGGGCACGGACTGGTCGGTTGGGGGCAGGCATTGCGGCTGGAGGCGCAGGGACCGGATCGGATTGAGGCGTTGCGGAGCGCCTGGCGCGCCACCGTGTACGCCTCCTGGTGGCGCGACGCACTGGTGCGCCCCGGTACCGGCCCGGTGGCCCTGGGCACCATCGCCTTCTCCCCCACCTCAGCCGCCGTCTCCGTACTGACCGTGCCGCGAGTGCTCGTGGGGCTGGATGACTCCGGGGCGTGGCTGACCACCGCCGTGGTCGAGGGCGAGGCCCACCCGGAGGTGGCGGAGGTCCTGGCGCGGCTGCGCCCGCCGGCGTCCGCCCCGCCGGATGTCCCCTCCCCCGACGTCTGCGTGGTGGCGGCCGGGGCACTGCCCGAGGCCGAGTACCTGGCCGCCGTCGCGCAGGTGCGGCGACGCATAGCCGCCGGCGAGGCCAGCAAGGTGGTGCTGGCGCGGGATCTGCTGGTGACACCCGCGGCACCCCTGGCTACGGGCGATCTACTGCGACACCTGGAGGCTAACTACCCGTCGTGCTGGACCTTCGCCGTGGATTCCACGGTGGGAGCGACCCCGGAGCTGCTCGTGCGGCTGGAGAACCGGCACCTTGCCAGCCGGGTACTGGCAGGCACGGCGCGCCGCCACCCGGGTGACGCAGCCGCCCGCGAGCGCGAGGCGGAGCGGCTGGGGCGGTGGCTGGCGGCATCGCCGAAGAACCGGGCCGAGCATGAGCTGGCGCGGGCCTCGGCGATTACCGCCCTGGAGCCCTTGTGCTCCGCGGTAGTGGCTAAGGCCCCGCGGGTGCTGACGCTGCCGAACGTGCTGCATCTGGCCACCGATATCACCGGGGTGGTTGCCGGGGACACGGGTGCGCTGGCGCTCGTGCGCGCCCTACATCCCACGGCGGCGGTGTGCGGCACGCCCACGGAGGCGGCCGCCCGCATCATCGCCGAGGTGGAAGGCATGGACCGGGGGCGGTATGCCGGCCCGGTGGGCTGGGTGGACTGGCATGGCGAGGGCGAATGGTGCATCGCACTGCGCAGTGCCGCGCTGCCGCCCGGCGGAGTCGGGCCGGAAGCGCCGGCAAGGATCTTCGGCGGAGGCGGGATCATGCCCGACTCGGTTCCCGTCGATGAACTCGCCGAAACGCAGGCGAAGATGCGCCCCATGCTCACCGCCCTGGGCGCGGACGTTTCACCACCCCTGCCTTAAAGCCTGCCATGTCGGGCCGCCTCTAGAGCCGCCAGTGAAGGGCCCACGCCCCGACCCCAACTCCCATCGCAGCAGCCACGGCGCAGCCGATCAGTACCGGCATCGCCGACGGTGGCGTGGTCATCCACGCCTGGGCCTGCATGGTCTCAAATACGTAGGTCGGCGGCCAGAAGCGGTCGAATGTCTGCACCGCACGGGGCAGGGTGGCGAGCGAGGAGAAGCCGCCCGAGGCGAAGAACGAGCCGGCGAAAGTGATCATGAGCAGTGGCTGCACGGTGCGGTAGTCCCGCAGCCAGGCGCCGATCGCGACGCCGAACCCGGCGCACGCCATTGAGGTCAATGCGGCCAGGGCCGCCAGCGCCGGTAAGCGCCCTACGGGAATGCGTACCCCGAAAACGGACACTGCGACCGCCAGCGTGACCAGGGTGCTGATGCCTCCGGCAATGACGGCGGCGACCAGTGTTCCGGCGGTGACATCGCCCAGGGGCCGGGGCGCGAGCCGAACCTCCTTGACGGTGCGGTGCTCCCATTCGCGCGCAACCATGATTGCAGCATTGAGGGCGGAGCCGACCATGACTGCGAGGATGACGGCGCTGTGACCGATGAAGGTGCGCCGCCACACGTCGTCGAGCCGGGTGGTGGTCTGGGTGACCGTCACGGGCGCGGCGCCGGGCGCCTGCGCGGCGTAGTCCTGTATTGCACGACTCAGCCGCAGGCGGGCGTTCTTCATCATGTCAGTGTTGATGTTGTAGGTCCTGGTGTGCAGTACCGGGGTCTGCCCCGCCTCGACGCGCTCATCGAAGTCGGCTGGGATGGTGACCACCAGGTGCAGGCGGCCGGCGGCCACCAACTGCTCGGCCCGCTCGGCGTCGGTGGTCACCACGCGGAAGTAGGGGCTGATGTTGCTGCGCAGGCCGCGAACCTCCGCCTCGAAGGCGGCCGCGCGAGGTCCCTCCCCCTCATTGACCAGTCCGATGTTCCACTCGTCTCCACCGAAGCCGAACAGGATGCCGCACAGGAACATCAGCACCAGCGGAATGAGCATGGGGCCGGCCAGGGCCTGTCGGTCGCGGGCCCACTGACGCAGGTCCTTGCGGGCAACGGCGCCCGCCCGGTCAAGGTGACGTGCGATTCGGTGCATCTGGCTGCTCTGCATCATGGTCTGTTCACTGTCCTCCGGTCAGATGGGTGTAGGCGCGGCGCAGCAACCATCCGGCCAGGGCCAGGATCGCCAATGTTGATACCAGCACGACGGCGAGGTTGCGGGCCAGATCCGAGGCGTCGCCGGTGAGGAAGATGGAGCGGGCGCTCATGAAGGCGTAGGTGGAGGGCAGCGTCCGGGACAGCTGCCACAGGGCGGTGATCGGCTGCCCCCAGGCGAGCCCGCGCATGGACTCCTCGTTGCCGGAGACCAGGAAGAGCGCCACCGCCAGGGTGATCAGGCCCGACGCCGTCGCCAGAGTCTTTTTGGAGACGACCCCGACCACCATGCCGATGCCTGCTCCCATGAGCAGCACCACTCCGACGATGCCCGCCATGGCCAGCAGGCTGCCGCTGGGTTGGAAGTCGAAGCCGATCATGAGTACGAGCAGAACCAGGGCCACGGACGCCAGTGACTGCCCCAGCCCGGCGATCACCTTCCCGGCCACTAGTGTGCCGCGGCCGAGTGGGGCGAGTAGTAGGTGCTTGACGGTGCGGTCGTTCCACTCGGCGGCGATCTGCAGGCCGGTGTTGATCATGGCGGCGTACAGGCAGCCGAACAGAAGCAGGCTGGTGGAGATGTAGCCTAGCATGGTGGGGTCGGTGGGCAACCAGCGGGTCTCCTGCACCTCCACTGCAGGGCCGGCCAGTTCCTCATTGAGCGCGCCTACCGCCGCATCCAGGCGTAGCCGCAGGTTCTTGGAGTAGTCGGAGTTGATGTTGTTCAGCTTCAGCTCCACCTGCGCGTCTCCGGCGGCGACCGCCTGGGAGAACCCGTCCGGAATGACCACGACGGCGAGCGCCTCGGAGTCCGCGAAGGACTTCAGGGCCGTGTCTGGATCAGTGGTGCGTACGTCGTAGTAGGGGCCCTCGTCGGAGTGGATGGTGCGTATGACCTCGCTCAGGTGCTCTGCGACGGGACCGCCGTCCAGGTCGGCGATCATGATCGGGTTGTTGTTGGATACGGGGATTACCAGCGAGTAGAAGAAGATGAACACCAGTGGGATGACGACGCTGATGACCATGAGGAAGGGCTGGCGCACGAACCTGGTCCAGTCCTTGACCGCGATGGCGAGCGCGGCACGGACGGGGGTCATGCCTCTCCCCCGTCGCGCAGTGCCTTGCCGGTCAGGTCCAGGAACACGTCGTTGAGATCGGGGCGGCGCACCCCCACCAGGGCGGATCCGGGATCGTGCTCGGCGAACCAGTCGAGGATGGCGCGGGTGGTGGCGGGCGACCCGTCCGCGGCCACCGCGGCGACGCCGTCGTGCCAGGCGACTCCCGTGACGCCGGCCAGATGCTCGATTCCGGGATCGGGGCGGCTGCAGCGCACGTCGATGAAGGTCTTGCCGAGGCGTCCGCGCAGTTGGTCCGGGGTGCCGGTGGCGATCAGCGCACCGTGGTCGAGGATGGCGAGGTTGTCCGCCAGCGCCTGTGCCTCCTCCATGTAGTTCGTGGTCAGCAGTACGGTGCCGCCTTCGGAGGCGATGCGTCGTACTCGTTCCCACAGGGCGGCGCGGGACTGGACGTCGACCCCGAGGGTGGGCTCGTCCAGGACCACCACGCGCGGCTCGGTCAGTAGAGCGCGAGCCAGGGCGAGGCGGCGCTGCATCCCTCCGGAGTAGGTGCCCACCCGGTCGCCGCGGCGCACGGCCAGCCCGACCAGTTCGAGTACCTCGCTGATGCGGGTGCGGCGTTCGGCCCGCGGCACGCCGTACAGGCGGGCGTGGAAGGAGAGGTTCTCGTCTGCGCTCAGGTCGTTGTACAGGGCGGTCTCCTGGGGGACGACGCCCAGGCGTGTGCGCACCGCGGTGACGTCGTCACGCACGTCGATGCCCTCCACCAGCACGGTACCGCCGGTGGGGCGCAGCAGTCCGCATAGCAGGTTCACCGAGGTGGTCTTCCCGGAGCCGTTGGGCCCGAGCAGGCCGAAGACCTGGCCGGGGGCCACGTCGAGGGTGAGTGAGTCGAGCGCGACCAGGGGCCGGGATCGGCGGCGTCGAAACTCCATGCGCAGTTCGCGGAAACTGATGGCGGGGGCTTCCGAGGGGCTGATGGCGCGGGCTTCCGAAGGACTCATGCTTGCCAGGAGACTCCTGCGCCCACCATGATTTCTACTGTGGTGAATAAACGGCGGGGGCGCCCTTCTGGCCCCTCGGACACCCGCGAACGAATCCTGGCCGCCGCACGGAAGCGCTTCGAACAGGCCGGCTACGCCGGCACGTCGTTACGGTCAATTGCGGCCCAAGCCGACGTGGACCACTCCCTGATCACCTACTACTTCGGTTCCAAGGAGGGACTTTTCCGTGCGGTCGCGGAGCTGGCGCTGAGCCCGGCGCGTGGCTTCGACATTGTTTCCGCCAAGGTCGCGCCGGAGCACCTGGCGCCGGCGCTGCTGCGCTCGGCGCTGTCCGCATGGGACCGCCCCGGCTACCGCGACGGGCTCGCCCGCCTGTTCGCCGATGCCCTCACTTCCGAGGCGGCGCTGCGGGTGTTGCGGGAATATCTGCACACGGAGATGGTCGGGCGCCTGACCGAGCACATAGGCGGCGTACATGCCGAGCAGCGGGCGGCCACGGCAGCAACGATCTTCTCCGGGCTGTTCCTGACCCGCTACCTGCTACGGCTGGAGCCGGTCGCCTCACTGTCGGCCGACGACGTCGTGGCCCAACTGGCCCCCACGCTGCGATCGGCTCTGGAACCGCGCGATCCAAGCACTACCAGGGCCAGTCCGAGGTGAGGTAGGCCTCAATGGCACGGTGCCGGAAGCGGTAGGGGCGGCCACGGTGGATTATGCGCCAGGTGAGATCCAGGTGCTGCGCCGTCGGACCGGCCTCGGTTCCCTTCTCGTATCCGACGGCGCAGGCGATGTTGGTCAGGGTGCGGTCCTCGGGCGCAAAATCAGCCATGGCCTCGAGGAACTGCCGTTCGCGCGGGGTGAGTCGGTCCAGGATGCGCTGTACGTGTGCTTCGGCCTCCGGCGCGGCATCACGCCACCCGGTTCGCACCTGCGCGGCGGTGATGAGCTTGTCGGTACCCGCGCACCAGGCACGTTCTCCGGCGAGTTGGAAGAGTAACGGCTCTCCGCGCGACAGCTCTACGATTGCCCGCTGCGCCGCGGGTTCCATGAACACCGGGTCGATACCGTCGGCGGCGGCGGTCGGCCAGCCCTCGGTAACAAAGGGCTGGAGCGCGGCCATGAGCGCGGTGTCATCGATGGCATCCAGCGTGATGGTGCGGAAGTGGCGGGCGAAGGTCGCACCTATACGCGTGCCCGCCACGTCTGCGAGTTGGGACGGTCCGGTCAGGTACACGGCGATCGGGAGGCCGCGATCGACCTGCACGCCGCGCGGGATGTCGACGGCCTCATCGTGCGCCAGGGCGCCGCCAAGCACGCTCAGCAGTTGTGAGCGGGCACCCTCATCGGTGATGTTCTGCACCTCGTCGATGTGGATCAGCACCATGACGTCCCGGCGCTGAACGGCGGCGCGGCCGATCTCGATCAGCAGGTCGGTCAGAACGGTGTACGGCTCCGGTCCCTCCAGCGCACTCACAGACGGGGAGGCGGCGGAGCCAGCGACGGCCTCGACCCTCCGCAGCAACTCGGATATGCGCTGCTCGCGGGCCGCGGCCAGCCCCGCGGCGGCAGCCAGCTCCAGCAGGGCCGCAGCCACCCGCTGGATGGGATCGGTTCCGGACGAGATGCGCAGCTGCGGGGTGACCCAGTCACCGGCGTCGGCAGCGTCCCGGGCGATCCGCCGCACCAGGGATGACCTTCCCGAACCCACCTCTCCTAGGATTATGCGGCCCCGCTCGTGGATGCCGGCCAGGCGTCGCGGGCGGAGCACGTCCCGCCAGTCGCCGAACTGGACGGCGCGGCCAGCCCACACCTCGGGCACGGTGTCCGAGCCCGGACTGAATGGCGAGTCAAGAGGAGCCCTCATGCAGGTAAGTTTACCAACAGTAGGTGGCCTTGATAAACTTATCAAGGCCACCTACTGCGCTCAGGAGTCCGCTCGCTCCTTGAGCGTTACCGGGATTTTCATCTCCTCGCCGTCCCGGATGACCGTGAGAGTCACCTCATCGCCCGCCGAGTACTGGCGTACGAAACCGGTCAGGGCGGCGGCCTGGCTAGTGGCCTTGTCGTTGATGGCCGTGATGACGTCACCCTCCTTGATGCCGGCCTCCCCCGCGGGCGATCCGGACTCGACGGTGCCGACCTCGGCGCCAGCGCGAGTGACGCCGTCCGCGGTGACGGCACCTCCGTTGCCGATCGCCACACCCAGGTAGGCGTGGGTGGCCTTACCCGCCTCTATGAGTTGAGCGGCGATCTTCTGCGCCAGATTAGAGGGGATAGCGAAGCCGATACCGATCGATCCCGATGAACCCCCGGCACCGTTGGGCATTGACGCTATCGAGCTAGTAATACCGATAACGGCGCCAGTCTCATCGAAGAGCGGGCCACCGGAGTTGCCGGGATTGATAGCTGCATCGATCTGAATGGCGTTGGTGTAAACCTGTGTTGCGTTGGTCTGAGACTGGCCCAGCAGCCCACTTAGAGCGTCCGGAAGCGAAGAAGACTGGTCTGACTCGGGTGTCGGCTCCTCCTGCGTGGTAACCACGGGTCGGTCCAGGGCAGAGATGATGCCGGTGGTAACCGTGGAGGACAACCCCAGAGGATTTCCGATGGCCATGACATCCTGACCGGTTACCAGGTCATTGGAGTCACCGAACCGGGCGACCGTGAGGTCGTTCGGCGCGTTCTTCAGCCGTATCACTGCAAGGTCAGTTGCAGGATCAGTGCCGGTCACCTCCGCCTCATAGATTCGCCCATCCGCCAGCGTTACCTGAATCCGGGAGGCACCAGCCACCACATGGTTGTTGGTAATGATATGCCCGTCGGCATCATGAATGACGCCGGAGCCGACAGCTGTACCGTCATTCACCGATACGGTAATGGCGACCACAGAATTGGCTACGGCTGCCGTGACCGCCTTCCAATCCGGAGCATTTCCGGTCGAGGTGACCGTCTGGGTGGTGGCGCCGGTGGCAATCGCGGTCGGCGCAGCAGAGGAGCCTGCGGTCTCGTTGCTGCCGCCCAGGAAATTGACGGCCGCAACCGCCCCGCCGGATGCGAGCAGCGCGGTAACCAGCGAGGTGACGATGACGCCGCCCCAACCCGGTCCGCGGCGACGACCTCCCGTCTCGGGACCGGAGGGGGTCAGAGAATCATATGGGGGCAGCCCCCCGCCCGCACCGCCGGAACTCTGAACACTGGGAGGCTGATAGGAGCCTTGGTAGTCGGTCCCACCGGCGGCCAGGTCCGCCGAGTGACCGTAGGCGGCCTGCTGGGAGGGGGAGGCTCCGGAGGTCGAGGCGGAGCTGCGGCCGAAATTGTATCCTGCCGGCGGCTTGGGTGCGGAGGTGTAGGGCGATGAGCCGGCACCGGCGTATCCCACGCCGCCACTGCCGTAACCTGCGCTCGCGCCGGAACCGCCGTAGCCGTGATCCGCGCGGTGGGACGTCGCGCCACCGGGCAAGGGTTCAGTGGCGTCACCTGAGGACTGCTCGGCGTCACCCAACGGGCCGAAGGGGTCGTTCGAACTCATATCTCTCCTCCTCGGGCCCTAGGCCCGCTCGCTAGATGCATCTCACCCAATACTTCTGACCTGGGCCATCTCCGACACTAGTCTGAAACTTGCCTGTGAGCGATGCCGTAGCTCTCGGATGCGCGTAACTGACCCGCCATCCGCTGTCATTCACCGAGATTGCAGGTTCTCTGGGGTGAACTATGGAACACTGCTGAGCCACCGCGGCCGCGGTCAACGTGCCGCCCTCTGGTCCGAGGCCGTCGGTATGCGTATGTGCACCATGCTGACTCCTCGTACCGGTGCGGCGAGAAGTGCCCGCAGGGCGGCCAGATCGGGCGGCCGGTGGACGGTTGCGCCCAGGGCAGCGGCAAGGGCGCCCGGGTCGACGGCCTGAGGCGTGGTGAAGTATCGGGCCAGGTCCGCCCGGGGGGTGACTGCCGGGTACTCCAGGGTGGAGAAGATGGCGCCTCCGCCGTCGTCCACGACCACAACCTGCAGATCGGGCTCGACCTCCATGCCGCCGCGCAACAGGCTCATGGCGTCGTGCAGGAAGGTCAGGTCGCCGACGACGGCGCGTACGGGCCCGGCAGTGATGGCGGCGCCGAGCGCAGTGGCGAGAGTGCCGTCGATACCGGCCAGACCCCGGTTGGCGATCGCAGCCGGTGCCGGGCCGACGGCGGGTGTCGCCAGCCGGTCCAGACGGCGGATGGTCAGGGAGGAGCCAACCACGAGCAGAGGCGCACAGTCGCAGTCCCGACTCGCCTCCCATACGGCGGCCACGGCGGTATCCGCGTCCAGCCGGTTCCGGGCCAGCGGGGAGGGCAGGGAGGCGACGGCGTCCCGCCACGCCCGCGCCCAGCCCGGCGGGCCCCCTCCGAATCCGAGGGTGGCGGCCAGGTCGGCGGGTGGAGGCAGCAGCCCCGTATCGGGATGGGTCGATATCGCGGCGGGCGCACCGAGCGGAACTATGCGGGCGGCGGTGCCGGCGACGTCGGTCCAGCGGGCGGTGGTGGTGAGCACGTCGATAGGCAGGTCGCCGCGAGCCAGTAGGGCGCCGACCTGGCGGGTCAGGCTCGGATGTCCGGTGACTACGATGCGCTCCACCTGGTCGGCAAGGCGGGTGCCGGCGGGACTTGCCAGCAGTTCGGCGTAGCGGGTCAGGGCCTGGGGGCCGCCACGCGCTCCGGAGGTCGGTTCGGCCAGCAGCGGCCAGTCCAGTTGTTCGGCGAGGGCGCGCGCGTACCGGCCAGCGGTTTCGAGGCCGTCTCCGGCGATGACAACACCGCGTTCGTCCTCGTGTCGGGGCCGGTATCGCGATGCTGCCCCTCCCCCGGCGGCAGGCGGGCTCAGGGCGGATGGGGCGGCCGAAACCGGCGCAGCGGGGACCGGGATTGGATCCTGCACGACCCCGGACCGGTGGTCCATACCGGCGGCGGGCGCAAGCGGCGGACGGAAACGGACATTGAGTTGGGCCGGCCCAGGGTCGTTATTCGTGCGGCCGGTGGCGGCGTCCACCAGTCTGCGCACCTGGCCGGCGATGGCGTGGGAGGCCGCGGTCTCACCCAGGTCGGCGGTGATGTCCGCGGGCAGGTCGATCACCGCACGGGGAGCCGCCCCGAAGATGCGGGTCTGCTCAGTGGTCTGGTTGGCGCCGGTGCCGACCGCCTCGTGGGGCCGGTCGGCGGTCACCAGAATCAGCGGTACACCGGCGGCGTCGGCCTCGGCGACGGCCGGGTGCAGGTTGGCCACGGCGGTGCCGGAGGTGGTGACGACGGCCGCCGGGCACCGACTTCCTGCCCGCAGCTCGGCACGGGAACAACCCAGGGCCATGTAGGCGGCACTGCGTTCGTCGATGGCGACACGCACCCGCAGCCGTCCCTCCCGCTCGGCGGCGGCCAGCGCCGGGATCAGGGGCGCGGAACGGGAGCCGGGTGCGAGAATCACCTGCCGCACGCCGCCGCGGATCAGGGCGGCGACGACGGCGTGTGCGGCCAGAAGCGACGGCGGGCGTGCGGGGACCGTCACCGAAGCGGTGCCGGGGGCGGCGGGATCGGTGATGCTCATAGGCGCAGCCCCGCCACGGCGCGAGTGGGATCGGCGGTCTCCTGCCTGCGTCTGCGTTCCAGGGCCTCGGTGATATGCGCCAACCGCACCTGCCAGTGGCCGGTGACCTCGGCGCCGGCGGAGGCCGTGCGCAGCAGGGCGCGGGAGACGTGCACGGGATGTACGGGGAGTGCGCCGTCGGCTGGAACCGCGGAGGGGACGGCGACGTCGCGGGCCAGCAGTCGAACGGTGCCCAACCCACAGGCGTGCTCGAGTTCTGGGAGGGCGGCCGCGAGTGCGAGGCCGGCGCCAATTCCGACGCTGGTGTCCAAGGCTGAGGAGACGACGGCGGGCAGGCCCAGGCGTTCGGCCAGGTTCAGGGCGCGGCGCACGCCGCCCAGCGGCGCGACTTTGACAATGGCCACGTCGGCGGCCTCTAGGCGCGCGACGGCCAGCGGATCGGCGGACAGGCGAATCGACTCGTCGGCGGCGATGGGAATATTCACCAGGCGGCGCAATTCGGCCAGCGCCTGGACGGAGCCGCAGGGCTGCTCGACGTATTCCAGGCCCTGGGCGGCGGTGTCCAGTAGCGGCAGGATCTTTCGGGCGGTTTCCGGGTCCCAGGCGCCGTTGACGTCGATGCGGATACGCCCCCGCGGGCCGATGGCGTCGCGGACGGCCTCAATGCGTGCCATGTCGGCGGCCAGGGCGTGGCGCTCTAGGATGCGGGCGCCGCTGACCTTGATCTTGACGGTCACGGGGACGGCGTCGGACCGGCGGGAGGCACTGCGTGTGGGGCCGGTGGCGGTGCCCGCGCCGGCCTCGGCTATGAGGGCGCGCGCCCGGTCGGGGGCGACGGCGGGAACGGTGATGTTGACGGGGACGGTATTGCGGCGGCGGGGTAGGTCTGAGCTTCCACCGGTGGCCTGTTCGAGGGCGGATGCCAGCCAGGGGGCGCAGGCGTCGGCGTCATAGTCCCAGAAGGGGGCGAACTCGCCCCAACCCGCGGGGCCGTGCAGGAGCACGCCGTCGCGGCGGGTCAGACCGCGGAAGGGTGTGCGCAGCGCTACGTCCCAGACGACTGCCCGGTCAATGTCAGCCAGCAACCGCCCGCCTGCACTGGTGCGCAGCGCGTCCAGGTCGAGTTCACCGCGCGCGCGGGCTGAGGCGGACGCCGGGCCGCGGTTGGGGATGGTCACCCGGACAGGATAGCCAGGCGGCCGGGGCCTGGTGGCCGGGCGTGATGATCAGTCCCCAATGGCAACGATTCCGCCGTCAGTCCTGGTCCATGCCGTAGAACATCTTGCTGGCGGAATCGACGGCATGGTCCTCCCGGCTGATGGTCTCCAGGCCCGTCAAACGCTGGGTTTGGGAGGCGTCGACGCTCGTCAGCGCCAGCAGTGGCGGCTCGTAAGATGTGAGTTCACCACTGAGTTCGGCAACGGCGGCATCCACGGGCACGGTCACAATCGCATCGGCGCCGATCGGCTCGGGCAGCGCGTAGGAGGCGCGCAGAACCACGCCATCAACGGCGCCGGATACCTATCCTCCCTCCGGGCCGACAGCCAGAGACGTGAAGGCGCCGGCATCCACCTGGACGTCGATGACGGCCCCAGCCGGAATCGGTGACGGTCCGACGGAGTGGATGGCGACGACGTCCGGCTTCCACAGGTGGTAGCCGTCGCCCCAGCGGAACGCGCTCCACGTGACGCCGATGGTCGCACCCCACCGCAGGTCGGTGCTCGCGCCCGTGTCGGCCGGTTCCTGGGTGACCTGCTGGTCCCCGTCCGGGAGCGCCAGGGTGATGGCGGTGGCCGCGGGTGGGGCAATGACGTCGTCGGGGTAGGTCAGGGCGCGAACCGAGCCCAGGGCCAGGGTGTAGACGCCCTCAGGCAGCTCGGCACCCAGCACCACTGTGACGACGCCCGTCGTGCCGTCGTCAGATGGAGTGTCCTGGAAGAAGCACTCGAAGGCCTCGGCACCACGGGTCAGTGACGGCGCCTCCTCGGCGGCATACAGGGCGGAGGCCCAGGTGACGGTGATGCCAGTCCCCGATGGAAGGCTGCCGCCGGCCACCGTCAGGGTTCCACCGAGCAGCACCGGCACGATCACGGTCGTGCCGTCGGTCGTGGCTATGTCCATGGTCTCGTCCCCGGGGCTGACAGTGACTTCAGCCCCGGCGGCCCGCGCCGCAGGACTAACGGAGATGAGGACGGCGGCACCGGCTCCGATGCTGAATCCGGACAGCAGGCTCCGGCGGGACATGCGCATGGGAAGGCTAGGGCGAGGGACGGACCTCTGGTTCATGATGATTCCTGTTCGAGTAGGAGCAACGTAGCGGGATGAACAAAAAGGCGGCGTTAGGGATGATGGCGGCACTGACAACGTCGTTGGGAACTACCAGGGCGGCGGGCCCGCGAAGAACGGCAGTAACCAGCGGTCCCACGTTGCCGCCAGCAACACCATCCCCACCAAGTACACAGCCGTCGGGCACAGACAACGCCCCACAGAGGGATCCGATCCGCGAAGCACGCCATCACCGCCAGAGTCAACAAACCGGCAAAGAAAGGTGCCGCCAGTGCAATTAAGTCCCACGGGTTCGGCCAGCATCACGGGTAGGCGCAGGTTCCGTACTCACCACTTACGGAAAGGATACGGATAAGCAGAGCCATACACAAAGCGCAGAACAATGCAATGACGATTGTCAGCGAATCATAGCAGCCCCTTGGGCGCCACTTCGGAATAAGAAAGAAACCAGCTGCCGCTCCCAATGTGGACCGCCACCAAACAAAGGCAAACACCCCACCACCTTCTATGAGACGAGACGCCATCGACCTATCAAGCGGGCTAATAGGACTGATTTGTGAGAGCCCAGAAGCTTGCACAGCCCATTGCACCCCCCATAGCAACAGCACAAAGCCAGCTAACACCGTAACAGGAGGGTTATTCATGGGGTGTATGTGAAGGTGAGGGCGAGTACGGTGGTGATGGT
>NZ_JAUMUL010000112.1 GCF_030530635.1 Actinomyces sp. | reverse complement strand
TCATGACAGTAGGTCCTCTCAATCAGGGCTTACACAGACCATTGAACACGCCCGAGATGTCCTCCCCGATACCGGTACCCGCCCAAAATGACGACGACGATCCCTGCGGCACCGCCACCAGCGGGTTGTCGATAGTCATAGGGAGCCTCCGGGGCGATAGTCGAACCAGATCAAAGGCGGCATGTCAGCAGCCGCATGTCAGTAGGTATGTCATCGGGCGGTGCCCGTCAGGGCGCCGGGTAGGTGCGGTTGGCGTCGGCGGCCGCCTGGGAGTCGGTCTGCTCAAAATCGGTCGCCACCCGCCGCAAACTCTGGGCGTCCTCCTCAAGACGATCACTGAGCGTGGAGGTGCCCGAGTCGAAGGCCAGCTTGGCGACCGCATAGGCGGGGGCGAACAGTGGCGTGCACAGTATCCCGAAGGGCAGCCCGCTCAAAGCCGCATCCGACGCCCGGTCGATGGTGTCCAACCCATCACCCACCGAAGCCACGTGCCCGGCGTGGGTGCGCCACACCTCCGGGTAGACCTCCAGGTCAGCCATCACCAACCACCCCTCGAGCCACGGCCATCGAACTCGGCAGGCCCGCCACCGGGCTGTCCAAGGGGGCCCAGCGAACCTGTCGGGTCAATCAGTCCCGCACGCCCAGGCCGGCTCGGACCCCGCCCAGCCGCCGGCGGCGCCGCGCCGTCCCCGGCACCGGTATAGGCCTGCCTGACCTGCTGGGCCACCGCCGAGTCCTCACCCCACACCTGCGCGGCCATCCGCGACGTCTTCTCACCCGCACGCCCGGAAGCCTTCTGGACCGCGCGCATGATCGCCGCCGCTGGTCGCCGATACGCTGGATATCGCCGCCGTCGAGGCCGTCACCCGCCGTCTTGCCGCCCGGTTCACCGAAGTCGGGGAGGACTCGGTGGCCGTCCCCGTGGGCATCTCCGATCCCAAGCGCTCCGCGGATCTGCTGGACCTGCTGGGGCTGGGAGACGTGCGCGACGTCGAGCCGGAGCGCTGCTGGACGCCGCGGCTGGGTGATGACCGCCTGCGGGTTCCCTTCGGGGTCACCCCCGAGGGCACACCCGTGGTCCTTGACATCAAGGAGTCGGCGCAAGGGGGCATGGGGCCTCACGGGCTGCTGGTCGGGGCGACCGGATCGGGGAAGTCGGAGGTGCTGCGCACCCTGGTACTGGCGCTGACGCATTCGCCCGATCAACTCAACTTTGTGCTGGTTGACTTCAAGGGCGGCGCCACCTTCGCGGGCATGTCCGAGCTGCCGCACGTGTCCGCCATGATCTCCAACCTGGAGAACGAACTGGGACTGGTGGATCGCATGGAGGAGGCGCTGCGCGGGGAGATGAACCGCCGGCAGGAGATCCTGCTGAACATGGGCAACTACGCCAACGTCTCCGACTACGAGGCGGCCCGCCGCGCGGGCAAGCACAATGGCGAGCCGCTGCCGGCGCTGTTCGTCATCCTGGATGAGTTCTCTGAGCTGCTCGCCGCAAAGCCGGACTTCATCGAGATTTTCGTCGCTATTGGCCGCCTGGGCCGCTCCATGCAGATCCACCTGCTGCTGTCCTCGCAGCGTCTGGAGGAGGGGAGGCTGCACGGCCTGGAGTCGCACCTGTCCTACCGGATCGGCCTGCGCACCTTCTCCGCCTCGGAGTCGCGCACCGTCCTGGGCGTGACCGATGCCTATGATCTGCCCCCCCCTATCCCGGCGTCGGCTATCTCAAGAGTGATACCCGCACCATGACCCGCTTCCGCGCCTCCTACGTGGCCGGGTTACCGCCGGAGCGCACTAACGCCGGGCGCGCCCAGGACCGGCCCGCGCTCCCGGCGTCCAAGACGCCGGCCCCGGCGCGGTCGCCGCCCCGCTGGTGCTGCCCTTCACCGCTGCGGAGATTCCGCTGCCACCGCAGCCGGAGGCGGAGTTCGACGCACCGCCTCCGGAACCGGAGGAGGAGGCGCCGGAGGCCTCCGCCCGCGACGCCGCCTACGCGGACATGTCCACCATGGACATCGCGGTGGCGCGCATGACCGGTCACGGCAACCCGGCGCACCGGATCTGGCTGCCGCCGCTGGACGTCCCCGAGACCTTCGACTCGCTGATCGACGACCTCACAGTCAACCCCCAGCTCGGGCTCATCTCTCCCTCGTGGCGCGCTCGCGGAGACCTGGTGGTGCCGCTGGGCATCACCGACGTGCCGATGGAGCAGCGGCGCGACCAGTACAGCGTGGACCTGTCCGCGGCGGGCGGTCACGTCGGTGTCGTCGGCGGACCGCTGTCCGGGAAGTCCACGGCACTGCGCTCCCTGGTGATGGGGCTGGCACTTACCCACACGCCCACCGAGGTGCAGTTCTATGTGGTCGACCTGGGCGGCGGGACCTTCTCTACCATGATGGACCTGCCTCACCTGGCCGGCGTCGGCACGCGGGACGACCCCGGCATCATCGCCCGCATCATCGCGGAGATCGAGGCGCTGCTGGCTGATCGGGAGAGCTACTTCAAGGCCAACCGGATCGACTCCATCCAGACCTACCGGCGTCGGCGCGCGGCTGGGCAGGCGGACTACGGTTATGGCGACGTGTTCCTCGTGATTGACGGTTGGTCCGTGCTCAAGACGGATTTCGACGCCATCGCCGAGCGCGTCCAGGCGATTATGGCGCGTGCGCTCACATTAGGTGTGCACCTGGTGATTTCTGCGGGCAGGTGGGGGGAGATGCGCGCCGCGATCAAGGACGCCCTGGGTACCCGCATCGAGTTGCGCCTGGGCGACCCGGCAGAGTCCGATCTCAACCGCGCCGCCGCCAAGTCGGTGCCAGCCGGCCGCCCGGGCCGCGGGCTGGATCCCGCCGGGCGGCACATGCTGCTCGCCCTCCCGCGCCTGGACGGCGAGCACGATCCCGCCACCCTATCCGAAGGGGTCGGTAACGCCTGCCGCATCATCGCGGACTCCTACCAGGGTGCGCCCGGGCCGAAGCTGCGGCTGCTACCCACCCGCATCGACCTGGCCGAGCTACAGGCCCAGGTGCCGGCGGCGGATGGCCCCGTCATCGGCATTAACGAGGCCCGCCTGGAACCCGTCACCCTAAACATGCGTCAAGAGCCGCACCTGATCGTCCTGGGTGACGCCAAGAAGGGCAAATCGTCGTTCCTGCGCGCGCTCATGGCCGAGCTGACGCGTGACCGCACCCCTGAGGACTTGCGGATCGTCCCGATCGACCCGCGGCGGTCCCTGCTCGGGGACATCCCCGAGGAGTTCATGCTCACCTACGTGACCCTGCGCGATCAGGCGGCCGACGAGATGACGCGCCTGGTGGAGTTCCTCAAGCAGCGCCTGCCCGGACCGGAAGTCACACCGGAACAGTTGCGTACCCACAGCTGGTGGAACGGTCCGGAGGTGTACATCATCGTGGACGACTACGACCTGCTGACCACCGGCCAGATGAACCCGCTGCTGCCGCTGCAGGCGATGCTCCCGCAGGGCCTCGACGTCGGACTGCACCTGATCCTCACCCGCCGCACAGGCGGGGCCAGTCGTGCCCTGTTCGAGCCGATCATGCAGACGCTCAACGACCTGTCCACCCCCGGCATCCTGCTGCCGGGCAACCCCGATGAGGGTCCGCTGCTTAGCCGTCAGCGCCCCAAACCCGGGCCCGCGGGGCGCGCCAGCCTGATCACCCGTGACTCCATTCAGTCGATTCAGTTGGCTTGGTCACCGCCGACGGCGTGAGGGACGGCAACTGCTGATGATGGTGGTTTCCGGTTGCTCGGTCGGTGACCCGCCTCCCAGTAGGGGAATCCGGGTGGGGCGCTGACCGGAGCAGCGGTATCGCCCCGGTACAGTCGGCCTCATGGCGCAGGGACGGAAGGCGGGCGACGGCTCCCGGGGCGGCGGACATGACCGCACCACAGGTGGTCGGGCGTCGTCTGCGCGCGCCGGCGCCACTCGGCGGACGGCGCCAAAGACCGGCGGGGAGAAATCGTCCGGCGCTCGCGCCGCCCGCTCCGGCTCTGCCCGGACCGCCTCCTCACGCCAGGCGCCGCGCGGTCAGGCTCGCGCAGGGCGCACCGTGACCACCCAGGATGGTCGCCCCGGCAGGCGGCCCGCCCGCACGGCGCGAACGGGCCGCGGCCAGACCGCCCGCTCGGCGGCACGCGCCAGCACTGCTAACCGGCGTCCGCAAGCTCAGCGGCCCGCGGCGGTGCGCCGCCCGGAGCCGCCCCGTCGGCCCCGGTACTGGCTGCGCCGACTCGTGGTGTTGGTGCTCGGCGTCGTCCTGCTCGCCGGGATCTCCACCGGCATTCTTTCAGCCGCGGTCTGGGCGCGAGACACGATCCGTGCCCAGGACGATGCCGCCGCCGCGCACGTGGCCACCACTTACGCCAATCCCGTGGACTGCAAGGCGGAGGACCTGGACGTCTCCTTCACCTCGCCGGACTCGGTGCCGACCGGCGCCGGGGTGACGCTGAACGTGACGGTCAACAACACCGGCTCGGAAGCCTGCCTGCTGGATCTGGGCGGTGAGCACATCGGTGCGCTCGTCACCTCCGGTGGCCGGACGGTCTGGGAGTCGACAGTATGCCCCTTCACCCCCACCAGCCGACGTCTACTAGTCGCTCCTGGTGACGCCGCCGCCGCCACCATCATCTGGGACGGCAACGTCGCCTCAACCGAATGCGCTCCCGTGACCGCTCCGACCGTCGGCGCGACGGCGTCAGCCACTGCAGCTGAGACGGCCACGGCGGCTGCCGAGGCCACCC
>NZ_JAUMUL010000111.1 GCF_030530635.1 Actinomyces sp. | reverse complement strand
CAACCGGACAGATTGTCCTCTTGCCGGAACCCCAACGGAAACCGGCTCCGCCCCTGAGTTGTCCACAGGGGGCTCGGCCGCAGGGTCGCCACAACCGGACAGATTGTCCTCTTGCCGCGATTCCAACGAATCCTCCCCGTCGACGCTCACCACGGCACCGACGTGCAGGCGGTACCGATTCGACCGCCGCCCACCCGTCGACGACCTACGCTCCACGGACAAAAGTCCCATCCGCCGAAGCCTCACCAACATCCGACGCACGTTGCGATCCGTCTGCCGCGCCCGCTTCGCCAACGACCCCAGCGCCAGCATCACCAGCGTCTCCGACGGCCCGAGCTCCTCGAGCGACCACACCCAGTTCAACGCCCTCGTACTCACGACGCACCCGCCTCACCGGGCGAGACCGGAGACACCGGCGACGGCCAGGACAACATCCCCTGACCCGGAGGCGCCGCGTCCGCCGGCGACCCAGCTGACGGCGCCGACAGCACCCGAGGCTCCAGCAGCTCCTCGATGTCCTCCCGGCGGAACAGCAGCCGCCCCGACGGCAGCACGAGTGCAGGTAACTTCCCCTGCTTCGCCCATGCCCTCAGGGTTCTGGCCGTTACGCCAGGCAGGCTCAGCAACCGTGCTGATTCTCGTGGGGACAGGTACTGGATGCCAGCGTCACGAACGGTACTGGAGGTATCGGACATGACAAGAGTGTCCTGCAGTCTCGATCGGCTGTCAATGTCACTTGCGTGCGTGTCGGTACTGACGGTACACTGGGTGCATGAGCGCAGTTCAGGTATCCGCCCCAGACCTTTACACCGTTGATGAAGCGATCGGTGTGACCGTGAACGAGGCGCTGTTTCTGCTGCACGAGACCCGGAAGAGCTTGGGTGACCACCTCGGGATCACCGGCCCGGCAGCGGGCCGCAAGCTACGCGGCACCACGGCCTGGAGCGCGGAGGATCTCGTCCGAACGGCCGAGTTCCTGGGGGTGGAGGCCTCCGACCTGCTGCCTCGCAGGGTCGCCGTCGACGCCGGCGGTGTGCCGGGCGGGGGCGCCTCGGTGCCCCGGACAGGATTCGAACCTGCGACCTTCTGCTCCGGAGGCAGACGCTCTATCCACTGAGCTACCGGGGCCCGGGGCGGGACTCTACCAGCGTCCGGGCCCAGGTCGTTAACGCAGACCGCAGCCCCTAGGATGTGACCCCGGCCTCAGAGGAGCTCTCATGACCCCGCACGCCACTCCGCCCGCCGCCGGCGAGCACGTCGCCGGCACTCCTGTTGCCGTGCCCACTGGCGAGACTGTCCGCATCGAGACGACTGCCGGCGGCGTGCGGGGCCTGTGGCGCGAGATCGTCTCCCACCCCGAGCGCTCCGGCCCCGCGCCCCGCTACGGACGCTCCGCCGCCTTCTACGCGATCCCTTACGCGCAGGCCCCCACAGGTGGGCTCAGGTTCATGGCACCGGTACGCCGCGAGCCCTGGGAGGGGGAGCGCCAGGCCTTCATGCCGGGGGCGACCCCGCAGCGCGGATCGATCTTCTCCGACCCCGCCATCCCCGAGCCCTCCGTGCCCGGCGACGACATCCTGACTCTCAACGTGTTCACTCCCGTCCCCGGTGATGAGAGTGCTCGCCTGCCCGTCTTCGTGTGGATTCATGGCGGAGCCTGGACATCCGGCTCGCACAACTCGCCGTGGTACGACGGCGCCGCCTTCAACCGGGACGGCGTGGTCACCGTCAGTGTGGCCTACCGCCTGGGCTTCGACGGCTACGGCTACGTCGAGGGCTCCGACGCCCCGTTCAACCGCGGCGTCCTCGACCAGGTGATGGCCCTGGAGTGGGTTCGTGACAACATCGCCCGCTTCGGCGGGGACCCGGCCCGGGTGACGCTTGGCGGTCAGAGCGCCGGCGGCGGCAACTCCATGATCCTCATGACGGTGCCGCGGGCGCGGGGCCTGTTCCGCGCGGTCGTCTGCCAGTCGGGTGCCGTCACCGACATGCCCGCCGACCTCAACCGTGAGCGCGCCCGGGCACTGGCGTCCGCCCTCGGTGTCGAGCCCACGCTGGCGGGCCTGCGCACCGTCTCCTACGACGACGTGGTCGCCGCGCAGAACGCGCTGACCGCTCAGGATGAGCGTGCCGACGGCGATGGTGCCGCCGCTGGCCCGGACCCGGTTGCGGCTGTTGCCGGGTACCTGGCCGCCGTGGGAAGACCGGATACGGGGATCTCCTTCAGTCCCACGGTCGACGGCGAGGTCGTCACGGCCCCGATCGTCGAGGCGCTGCATGCGGGTGACGGAGCCGATATCGCTGTCCTGGCCGGGTCCACCACCCACGAGTTCATCTTCTCGGGACTCGCCTTCACTGAGGTGATGGCCGGTCGTGACGTGCGCGAGGTCCTCGTCGAGGGCGGGCTGGGGGAGGAGCTCGCGGATCGGCTCCTGGCCGCGCACCCGGAGCACGCCGGAGCCGGGCACCTCATCCTTGGTGACCTCATCTCCGACACGATCTTCCACTGCCACCTCGCCTCCTGGCTGCTGGCGCGAGGCGAGTACGCAGGCCGGTGCGGGGAGGGTGCGCCGTCGGCCGGCTCCTGGGCCTACGAGTTCTCGTATACCGGTGGGCAGTTGGGGATGGCGACGCACTGCATGGACGTGCCTTTCGCCTTCGACTGCCTCCTGGAGCCGTACTGCGAGGGGCACACGCTGCCGGGCGGTGCCCCGCAGGCGCTGGCGGATGCGATGCACGGGGCGTGGGTGCGCTTCATCGAGACGGGCGAGTGCTCCTGGCCCCAGTGGCCCACGGGCTCGGTGGGCAGGCGCTTCGGGGACAACCGCGGGGGTGTGCTCGTCGTCGCCGAGGATCGCGTCATCTACGACACTGACCGGGACCTGGTGCGTCGTGGGTGATTATTTGGGGCCGATGGTGTGGTAACAGGAACGCCCTCGAAACAGCGCCGGTCACTTGGTCGGGCGGACCATCCTCTCCTACCGTGCCGAGAGGCAGTTTGGAACGGTGGGCTGGCATGCTGAGCATCTGACGTTGCGGGGTTACGCAATAGGGCGCGGAAAGCGCTGTGAAAATGGGCCGTCGGAGCATGTTGATCGCCGCGGAAAAGATCTATTGTTGCGAACTAGATCTTTCTCTGGTATGCTCGCGACATGTTGACCCGCGATGCGACCGCTGCTGTCGCCGACGAGGTTGTACCACTGCCCAAGGTGGACGGCGGATTCCGGACTGTTTTGGCTGACCCTCCGTGGCGTTTCGTGAATCGTACGGGAAAGGTGGCGCCGGAACATCGGCGGCTGGGTCGATACGGCACAATGCGGCTTGATGAGATCAAGGCTCTGCCTGTATTTGACGTTACTGCGAAAGACGCTCACCTCTACCTGTGGGTGCCGAATGCATTACTTCCGGAAGGGCTTGCTGTCATGGAAGCCTGGGGCTTTCGGTATGTGTCAAACATAATTTGGGCGAAGCGACGCAAGGACGGGGGTCCTGACGGCAGGGGCGTTGGATTTTACTTCCGTAATGTCACAGAGCCAATTTTATTTGGAGTTAAGGGCTCGATGAGGACGTTGACCCCGGGGAGGTCGACAGTCAATATGATTGAGACGAGAAAGCGTGAACATAGCCGGAAACCGGATGAGCAGTATGACCTAATTGAATCCTGCTCTCCGGGTCCGTATCTTGAGATGTTTGCGCGTTATGCCCGTCCAGGCTGGTCGGTGTGGGGTAATGAGTCCGACGCCGGGGTGACTCCGCAGGGTAAGGCGCAGCGCGGGTATACTGGGGGGGAGATCGAGCGCCTTCCGGCGCTTGAGCCTAACGAAAGAATGAGTGACTGGCTATCCGATCGGGTTGGTCGAATCATGGCTGAGGAGTATAGGCGCGGAGCGTCAGTGCAGAGACTGGCTGAGCAGTCTGGTTACTCGATTCAGCGAGTCAGAACACTCCTCTCAAGGAGTGGAGTCACCTTCAGGGGCCGAGGGCGGCCGCGAAAGCTCACTGATGTGTCCGTGTAGGGGAGTTCTCGAAGGTGCGGCTAGAGATCGCAATGGCCAAAATTGGGCAACCGGCTGCATCGCCCCGAGTTAAACGGGGGATGAGTTTCTCAAGGTTTGTTGTCGTTGTGGTTGCGAGCATTTTCTTTGCTTCGGTCTCGGGCATGCCGTGGTCGAGACGTAGTCCTGTGGCGAACGTACGCAGATCCTCTTGTGTGCGTGTGACGATCACTCCGACATCGATGAAACCAGCGTCATATAGTGCTCGGTAGGCGCTGATGTCTCGGTCGAGGTTTCCATCTTTGGCGTTCCACTCAAGGTCAAGAGCAATTCTGCCCTTGAAGTTGTCGACCTTGTAACCTTTGTTGCTAGCCGGGGTTAACTTCTCCTTAGGGGACTTCTCGCCGGCAGGCTTATAAGGCATAATAGTGAGTTTGAGTATGATGTCAGTGTCGACCCGCGCCTCGCGCCATCCTCGGCTACGGAAACCATCGTTGAAGCGGCGCGCGAGAGATGATTCCTGGCCGCCCGCGGAGAGGAGATCTTCGGATAGAATCTCGAAGCGGTTAAGTGCTTCAACTAGTTCATTAAAGAGGTCTGGGTTGGTGGCACGAAAAATCACTGCCGCGTTACGGGTCTCCCGAATTTCGTATCGCGAACGGACTTCGTTAGGAAGGGCTGTCTCGAAAGAGCGCGTCAACTCCATGCGTCAAGACTACCACCTGGCCACGCTCGGCGGCGCCGCCGAGGGGCGTACAAAGGCGCGATGTGGTGAACCGAATG
>NZ_JAUMUL010000032.1 GCF_030530635.1 Actinomyces sp. | reverse complement strand
CCAACCAAAACAAACAAACACGACACACTATCGAGATCCCAAACAACACACCCAGGAGGTTTGGGCGGGCATGTTCACCCGTCTTCCCCTCAAGGCACCGGAGTAGGCTAGCCATCTCCTCCCGGTCGCGTCAAGTCCGAGTTCAGTGATCCCGATCTCTTCGCATTCCCGTTCGGTGTCTACACCATGGGTGTCGACGCCCTGGCGTCCGCTCCGGTCCGCCACCCGCACTAGGAGGCGCTTGTGGCGGCGGGGAGTACTTTAAGCACAGCAACTCAGCAAGGGTCAAACCGTCGACCAGTGATGTCGATCACTTCGGCTTCACCGGCAACACAGCCGCTCCCGTGGTGTCGGCTGGCTACAGGAATCGTGCCGGACAGCCGATCATCTACCGCCGCACCGCCTTTTCGGCTCCCGTACTCGCGGCTGACGATGGGCAATGGACGTCAGCGCGCCGGGTTCAAATCACCGATTCCGTCCGCCCGCGTGCCGAGGTCCTGAGGGCCTGTGGCCTTCTGTACGGTCACGGCCGTCCGAGCAGGAACTCCCACTCGCGACGGATGAGTCTGCCCTCCACGAGGAACACATCGACGGATCGCTCACCGGCATCGTTGACCAGCACTGCCGCGATCAGGCCTCCCCGACGGTCACCGATAGTCTCCAGGCAACGGAACGTAGTCGTTGCTTCGGCATAGGCGGACTTGATCGCCCGCAGGTAGGGTTCCCGCCCGGCGATCGTTCGCTCGCGGCTACCATCTATCAGCGTCCATTCGACCCCAGGGTGCAGGAACTCGACATACGCACGCCAATCCCTGGCGTTCTCTGCGGCGAAGAAGTCCGCCAAGATCGATTCCGGCTCGCGGCCCGACGACGCCTCCACGCGGCGATCTTAACGGGCTCTTCTGGTTTGTGGGTGTGGTGGTGGGGTCTGGGCCTTGATTGCATTCGGGCTGAACTGGTAACGGCGTAGGGGTCGCTGCCGGGGGTCTGGCGTTCCGGGAGGGCGTGGAGCCGCGGGGGCTGGGTGGTTGGGTAACAGCTTTGGGCCGCGAGGCGAGGGGTCGGCGGTCGTTGGTGCCCGGGGGCGGGGGCGGTCTACATCCTCACCGTCGACAGTCTCCATGTAGCACCTTGGTGCCCGGGTCCGGGGGCCGGGGGCCGGAGGTCGTCTGCTGCGCCGGTTCGACCTCTACTACTCCGGTTAGGTGTTTGTTGAAGGGCTGCGCAGCCTTCAGCAAAGGTCTAACCGGAGCAGTAGACGCCGAAGGGGCGTACCCAACACACACCACAACCCCACAGGCCCAGCGCCCCCTAGGACCCCGGCGGCGCGAACCCCCGTAGCCCCGGTGCATGACACGCCCAAAGTACCGAGCCCTTACCACGCCGGTACGCCCAGGTCGCCGACTAACCCCGGATCTGGAGCGCCTGGCACGCACACTCGGACGGCCCAAACCGGCAGACGCAGCCCCGCCCAGGTCTTCGTCTTCGACGGTGCGGCGGTACGAGCCGGGGCTGCGATGTCGTGGTCGGGTTCGGGTCGGTGAGGCCGTTGTCGGTGGGTGCCGGTTTGCCGAAGACGACCTCTCCATCCCCAAACCCTCCACGCCCGGGAGGATTTCAGGCCGGAAAGGATGTCCCTGGCCGAACCTGGGACGTTCCCGGGCCGACAGGGACCATGCCGGACCGCCACGAACCACGACGAATCACCACTACCAGCAACAGCACGCACCTCTACCGAACAACCAGCACAATAAGCAACGAACCGTAAGACCAACACACCCCCAAACATGAAGAGCCACTTAACGGTGTGGGCAACTCGTGACTTGCACCGATGGCTACCCCCGATTAGTCTCTAACGTCCCGGCAGCGAGGCGTTAAGACTCGACCAGTGCGTAAGCATTGACCCGCCGGGGCAGGTCTAGGAGTTCTTGTGGACACTCGCACGGTCCTGGAGATCGTCGGATGGATCGGTTCGGGTCTCGTTATAATTTCACTGATAGTGGCCAATCAGCACACCTTCCGCGGCCTCAACCTGACTGGCTCCCTTATTGCCACCGCCTACAACCTGGCGCTCGGGGTCTGGCCGGCCGTCGGCATGAACGCAACCATCGCGCTCATCGACCTGTACTGGCTGCTTCGGCTGCGTGGCATCAGCCCGTCGATGAACTCTCCCCGCAGACGTGCGGTTAGAGAGTGAGCCCTGGTTTCGGTCGGTAGGATGCGTTCACGGGCTCTTCCGATCCTACGGTCTGAGGATGAATTGAGGCCCGCGGTAGTGGGCCTATCGCCCGGACTATGGCGGGTCCCATGCCGCCGGTCTGAGGATGAATTGAGGCCCGCGGTAGTGGGCCTATCGCCCGGACTATGGCGGGTCCCATGCCGCGTTTGGACCGGGCTTCGTCACTTGGACTGTCTGCTCGCAGCCGGACCACATGACTCGCAGTCTCAGACGGTCCAAACGCGCAACCCGGTACAACCGGCGAAACGTGGCCGAGAAGAACGCTGGGCTCCGGCCACGTATATGCAAGGCAGCCAGCGCCGCCTGCTCGGCACGGTCACGATGAGCGGATGAAGCAGGCTGCGGACCGTTGGCCCGCTCCTAGGGCGTGTTGCGTAAGTGGGTGGGGTGGTCGGCGTGGTGTGCGGAACAAGGTGAGGCCTTCGGGGTATCACGGGTGGTGTGAAAACAGACCATGACACCGCCAAAGGCCTCGACCGTTGAGCATAGACGCCTACGCCCGTCATGACCTGACCGACGCCCAGTGGGAGCTGCTTGCGCCCCTGCTGCCGCGTGAGTCGGGAAGGGGACGGCCCCGGGTGTATCCGCTGCGGGACATGATCAACGCCATACGATGGAGAACCAGAGTCGGGGCGCCCTGGCGCGACATCCCACCCCACTACGGGCCGTGGTGGCGCGCGTACGCCCTGTACCGGGCCTGGCAACTGGCCGGGATATGGGAGCGCATCGAGTCCGCCCTGGTCGCCCAGGCCGACACCGCCGGCAAGAACCGGCTGGCGGGTGTCGGTGGACTCCACGACCTGCCGGGCACATGTGCACGCCGCCGGGGCCCGCAAGGACAGCCCCCAGCAGGTGGACGGGGACCCCGAGGACCACGCCCTGGGAGTCTCCCGGGGCGGGTGGTCGACCAAGGTTCATGCCGCCACCGACGCCGCCTGCGGCCTGCTGGCCCTGCTGATCACCGCCGGGCAGGCAGCCGACTGCCCGATGATGATCCCCGTCCTGAAGACCATCCGCGTCAAACGCCCCACATTAGGGCGACCCCGCCCGCGCCCTCATAAGGTGCTGGCCGACAAGGCCTACCCTTCAAAAGCGAACCGGGACTGGCTGCGCAACCACCACATCAAGGCCACCATCCCCATCAAGGCAGACCAGGCCGAAAACCGCCGCGCCAAGGGATCCCGAGGCGGGCGCCCTCCCGCCTTCGACCCGGCCGCCTACAAGGACCGCAACGCTGTGGAGCGCTGCTTCGGCCAACTCAAGCACAACCGAGCCATGGCCACCAGATACGACAAACTCGCCGTCCGCTACCAAGCCAACACCCACACCGCCAGCATCGACCACTGGCTCAAACGACTCACATAACACGCCCTAGCCGACCCACCGATACCCGTCGTAGCCGCCCAGAACGTCCCGTGGGAAGGTGCCCTAGCGAGCGGGCCCACGTTCTCGTTCACGCCTATCACCCGCATCCCCACCAGTGACTTCCGGAGGCCATCAAAACGAATCGTCCCGCCCGAAGCGCGGGCGGGACGATTCGACTGCGATCATTCCGGTGGAGCTAGGGGGATTCGAACCCCCGACCTTCTCATTGCGAACGAGACGCGCTACCAACTGCGCCATAGCCCCTGAAGCAAAGCTGATGGTAGCACCGTGGCCGCGTCCGTCCGCAAGTCGGAGCGAAGTGACTAGCGCCACCGCCGCGTACGCTCAGGCGCCGGCCCGACGCCGTTCCAGCACTGCTTCCAGGTCAATGGGGTGGAATACCGTCTCATCGGTATCCGTCTCAACGGCTGCGGCGGGGTAAGTGTGCGCGTTGCGCGGCCGTTCCGGAACCGGAGCCGAGTCGAAGGGCTCCTCCAACGGCGGCTCGTAGCTGCGACGTGGCGCGCGCGCGGCCAGGGTGTAGGTAGGCGCCGGAACACTGACCGGGCGCCAGCCCTGCGGCGGTGTGGCCGGCGCCTTGACGTCCCGCGCATCCTCCGATCTACCTGGCGCCTCATGCTCAGCGACATCAGCGCTTAAGGTGGTGCCTTCTGCACGCTTTGCCTCCGGCCGGGGCACGTCGTCCTCCCGGAGCGCTGCCCCCCGCCCGGCCTCGGCCATCTCAGTCGCCTCATTGGACATCTCAGAGTCGTGGGCCGCGAACTCGGTATCCGCCTTGGAGCTCATATCCTGCGCCTCGGTATCGCGCAGAGCTGTCTCCGCCGCGGAACGGGCACTCCCGCTGCTCTTCAGGGCATCCACGACGGCGCGGCGCCCCAACGGCTCCGATGCCGGCTCCTGCATCTCCATGTCGGTCTGCCGCAGACCGGCCCCGGCGTCCCGACCGGTTGCAGCCTCCACCGCCCGGTTTGCCCTCGAGCCGCCGGTCAGCGCTGTCAGCTCCTGCTCCACCGCGGCAATGCGAGCACGCTCGCGACGCTCGGACTCCGCCGACGCCCGCGCTGCTCGCCGCCCGGCTCCGGCAGACGCGCACAGCAGCGCACCGGGTACTGCAACGACCCACCAAGGCAGGGCGGTCATGGCGGCGACCACGACTGTGCCGAGAGTGACGCCGAGCAGCGTCAACGCCACCGCGGCGCGGTGCGAGGCAGCCACGCGGCGCCGCTCACGGCTGCGCTCATGCGCCTGACGCAGGCGCGCGAGTTCACGCTCCTTGCGCAGCGCACGCACATTCCTGACTTCGGGCCTGTTCATCACCCTCACCTCCGGTCGGCGTCGAAAGATCATGGCGTGCCCGCCGACGCATTCCCCTCCAGGAACAGCGGCACTACCCGCGGCGAGGAGCCTCAACCCCGCGGAGTAGCGGTCCTCCGTATTGGCCATGCGCATCGCCTCGCGGCGCCCGACCAGGAACGGCAGCAGGTACACGACGAGAACCGCGACGAGAACGATCAGCGCCCACGTTTCGATTCCCACGGCTTAACCGTAAAGGGGGCGGGCTGTGGAATTCGGGTACGGGCGCGGCGTGTTGACACCATTTGCGCCCGCATTCCCTCCGGCAATTCCGGTCGTTGCGCACCAGCACCGCCACCCGAACATCAGAATTCACACCAGCCCCAATCGTCTCACGAATTCGCCGTTCGTCGTCACCTCCTCCGCAACGACGGCGAAGGTGGCATGGTCCGCCCACTCGCCATTGATATGCATCAGGCCCCGCCGTATCCCCTCCCGACGCAGTCCGAGCCGTCGGCATACGGCAAGGCTGCGCATGTTCTCGGGACGGACATCGATCTCCACGCGATGCAGGCCCACCCGCGGGCCGAGCAAGTGGTCCAGCACCATTGCCACCGCGAGCGCCATTACCCCGCGCCCCTCCCACTGGGACCCGATCCAATAGCCCAAGCTGGCACACTCGAGCGCACCCCAGCGGATCGAAGCCACCGACACCTGCCCGGCGAAGACCCCGTCGACCTCCAACACGAAGGGCATGGCCTCGCCGCGGCGCGCGAGGCGGTTCTGAGTGCGCACGTACTCCCTGAAGCCACCGAGCACGTCGGGGCTGTCCGGCGGCAGCGTCGCCTCCCAGGGGGTCAGCCGGGCGTCGTCGGCCAGCCGCAAGCGTAACCAGTCCGCCTCATCGCCGGCCCTGATAGGACGCAGCGCCACAGTACGCGGTCCACGCGCCAGTCCACGCGCGGTCACGGCCGCCTCGGTCAAGGTCACCGGCCAGGGGAAGCGGCGTCCCCCTAGGCGGAACAGGCTCCGGAGGCCGTCCCGACGCCCGCTCGTCTTCAGGAGGTCAGGCTCAGGCATCTAGCAACAGGCAGTGCAGGGTGTCGCCGGCCACAATCGTCTGGGTGTCCTCGGGGACGACGGCGATCGCATTGGCACGTGCCAGGGCGAGCAGCCGGGTGGTGCCCGGCTGCGAGGTCGGCTCGGCGGCGTATCCCCGTGCCGGCGAACCACTCAGCTGCACGGGCACGAACTGGCGCTTGTGGGCCGGGGAGTGCCAGCCGGAAGAGACCACTGCGGGAACGGAGGCGCGGTGCAGATCCTTCCAGCCGGCTATCTGCCTCAGGACCGGTCGGATGAAGGTCTCGAATGCGATCTGAGCGCTGACCGGCTCGCCGGGCAGGCAGAAGATCGGGGTGTCTTCAACCGTGCCGATGCCCAGCTGTCGCCCCGGGGACATGGCCACGGCGTCGAAACGCACGGTGCCCAGAGGGGCCAGCACGTCCTTGACGGTGTCGCCCTGCCCGGCGCTCAGGCCGCCGGTAGTGATCAGCACGTCGGCGCGTACGAGCTGGTCCTCAATGGTCTCGGACAAGGCACCGAGATCGTCGGGCACAGCCGCCACCCGGAAGGCCCGTCCGCCGGCATCGGTCACGGCGCAGGCCAGGGCGTGTCCGTTGGCGTCGAAGACGTCCCCGGCCTCGCGGGCATGGTCGGGCTCGACCAGCTCATCGCCGATGGAGACGATGACCACCCGTGGCGCCGGATGCACCTTGACCCGATGTCGACCGATACCGGCCAGCAGCGCGATATGTCGCGCGGAGATGCGCGAGCCCCGCGGCAGTACCGTGGTGCCCGCCTCGACATCCTCGGCACGCCGCCGTACGTTGTCTCCCTTTCCGATCGCCTTGCGCACTTGTACACGAGACTCGCCCCGATCCGTATCCGTCCAGGGCACGACGGCATCGGCCCCTAGTGGTAGCGGCGCTCCGGAGTCGATCAGGACGGCTGTTCCCGGAACCAACCGCGTGGGCCGCATGTCGCCGGCGCGCACGGCGTCCATGACTTCCAGGGTGGCGGGCGCGCCCGCCCCGGCCGCGGCGACATCCGCGCAGGCCACCGCATAACCGTCCAGACCCGCCAGGTCGACGGCCGGCAGATCGATGTCGGCGACGACGTCCTCCGCCAGGACGCAGCCGACCGCATCCAGAAGGACCACGTCCAGGGGGGCCGCAGCCCGGGCGATCTCCAGACAGGCCGCCAGATGCTCGGCAACGGTGCGCATGGGGCTACTTCCTCCTCCTGCCCGGGCCGGTTCCGGGCGTACCGGCCCAGGCTACCCGGATGTGTCTCGCCGACAGGAGGCAAACCGGCTCATGGGCGATGAATTGTCGCGACCGACTCGCATCATGTGCACCCTATGGGGACAACAGCCCATCCTCGGCCTCCCCGCCGGGCATCCTCACCTGCGACAATACAGACATGAGCACTCGGGCACGCGTCCTGCCGGACACCGGGTCCCTGGCGGCCGGTGACGCCAAGGAGCGGCTGCGTCAAGTACTGCGCGGGCATCGAGCCGCCCATCACAACCACTCCACGCAGGGGCACAACGCCATCTGTCGGCAATTGACCTCCCACATCCTGCAGGCGATTGCCGGCATGGACACCGTCGCCGCCTACGTGTCGGTGGGGCACGAGCCCTGCACCCGGCTCCTGCTCCAGCAACTGGAGGAGTCCAGTACCGGCGTGCTACTGCCGGTGCTCGGTCCGCACCTGTCCCGCTCCTGGGGGTACTTCCGTGGGCTCTCCGACCTCGCGGAGCGATCCCCGGGCCGTCCCCCGGAGCCCAGCGGCGAGGTGCTGCCTGCCACGGCGATTGTGAATGCCCAGGCCGTCATCGTTCCGGCCCTCGCCGTCGACCGGTCGGGTAGACGCCTGGGTCAGGGCGGGGGCTGGTACGACCGGGTACTGCCCCTGCGGCACCCGGGAGCACCCGTGTTCGCGGTGGTGCACGACGACGAACTGGTCACCGGACCATTGCCGGTGCAGCCGCACGATGCGCCGGTCGACGCCGTCATCACCCCCGACGAGTGGTTCCTGTTGGAGGGCTCGGCCTTCGCCGGTGGCGCCACGCCTGCGGCCGGGAGTCAGTGACCACGGCGGGCCGGCTACGGCAATCCACAGGCGCGACCGACGGCACCCTCACACCAGGCCCATCCACAGGCCCTCTGCGCCTACCCATGCCCTGTGTCACTTTGGATGCATGCCTCACCTCCGCCGCCGCCCCAGCCGCTCCAATCACCCCGACCGCACCGCGCATGTGGAGCGTCACCGCCCGCCACGCCCCTCGCTGCTGCTGTGGCGGCACCGCCACCTGGTAGTGGCAGTCTGCCTGGGAGCCGCCGTCATGGCCGCGCTCAGTGTGCTCCGACCGGCTCCGGAGAACCAGCAGGAGGTCGTGGTGGTGGCACGTCAGGTCAATGCCGGCGCCGTACTGACCGACGCGGACATTCAGATGCGCGCGGTGGCGCAGTCCGCGCTACCGGAATCCGGGCTCGCCGGACCGGACGTGGTGGGCAGCCGCGCCGCAATCGCGTTGGAAGAGGGAATGGTATTGACCACGTCCATGACGAGCGCGACACTGGCCACCACCCTGACACCCTCGGAACGACTGGTGCAGGTGCCTATCGACGTCGGTGCCGAACTGGCGGAGCCGGGAGCGCGGGTGGACGTGGTGGCCGAACGCGGCGGCGCGGCGGCAATCGGGGATGGCGAGGACGGGGCCTACACGGTCGTCTGTTCCGGCGCCCGGGTGGTGCTCACGCAGCAGGAGGGCGACGCCGGCCAGTGGACCGCACAGACGAAGGTCACACTCGTTACCCTTGCCGTCCCCGCTGTGAACGCTAGTCTAATTGTCGGCGCGGCCACGAATGGTGCGCTCGGCATCGTGCTGAGTCCCTGATTTCGATCCGTGCTGCATGGTGCCGCTGCGGTCCATCCGGCTGCGCCGGCCCCGTTTTCACACGCTGAGCGAGCGGCTAACCCATGCCCTCGCCCGACTATGAAAGGGGTCCCATTGATCAAGGGATTCAAGGAGTTCATCTCCCAGGGCAACGTCCTGGACCTGGCTGTGGCCGTCATCATCGGTGCCGCCTTCTCCCCCATCGTACAGGCCGTCACTGATGTCATCATGGGCATCATCGGCGCCCTGGTCGGCCAGCCGAACTTCGACTCCGTGCTGCAGTTCTCCATCAACGGCTCCGACCCGATCCAGCCGGGCACGATCATCACCGCAGCCATCAACTTCCTGCTCGTCGCCGCGGCCGTCTACTTCTGCATCGTTGCACCCATGAACCGGCTCACCGCCCGCCTGAAGAAGGAGGAGGACGACAAGCCCGCCGAGCCGACCGATGTCGAGGTGCTGACCGAGATCCGCGATCTACTCAAGCAGCAGCAGCGCTGATCCACGGCTCGAGGGCTCCGCTCGGTCTTTGCGCCGACGCCCGGAGCACCGGAGCGAAGTGGCGTCCGCCCCAGGGCGGACGCCACTTGTTTTTCTGCACGAGACCGCCGCGCAAACACGAGGATGGTGCCCTGCCCATGCTGCTGATATGCCACTTGCGGCGGTTACACCGTACAGGCACCGGTACAGGCACCGCATAGCGGGCCGGTCCGCCCGCGGCTCAGCCCCAGTGAGGCGGCACCTCCCGCAGCAGCCGGACGTCATTTGCCCCTTCCTCCGCCTCGCGTCCGAATACGCCTCCGGCACGGGAGCGGGCGTCGGTCAATGCATCCTTGCAGCGGCGCCTGTCCGCCTCCGCCTGCGCCTGCGGCACCTCGCCCCGGGCGATACGGGCCGCATCCTGTGGGGACAGCGCGACTACGCGTCGCCTAGGGCGTCCCCCGGCCGTGCTGCTCCCGTCCGTGTAATGCATGCGCCTACCGCCCGTCACCATGGGTGCGTCGCACCGCGTTGGTCAACACGGCGTCGATCCCGGAGCCACGACGAGTCAGGGCGAGAGCTTCCCGGAGTTCCTCGACCTCCTCGGCCTCGGAACGTCTCAGCCCGTCTGAGCGCACCCAGTTGACGAGGTCGTCGAGCTGATCATCCGAGTAGGCCTGCAGTGGCAGACCCTGGGCAATCGGCGGCCGTTCAGCACGCACAGGCACAGTGGGCGGGGTGACGGCGGACACCGGGGCGTCATGCGACTCGAGCGGGGATACGGCCGTCTCCTCCACACGCTCCGGCAGTGAGGCGACGGCGGCCTGCGTACGCGAGGCAAGCACCTCCAGCACCTGCGCCTCGATCCGCCTCGTCTCCTCCTCAACGTCGACAAACACCCCGGCGGAGTAGGCCATATGCACGCGCCAACCGCGGCATTGCAGGCGTTCCACCCAATGGCGGTCGCGTCGACGCAGGCTCGGCTCGGCGACGTAATCGGCATCGTCGGTGAGCACGGCCACGAGCAGTTCGCCAGGCAGGTCGGGATGACCGATGGCCAGCGGAATGCGTACCCCGCCCTCAATGCCATACCGGGGCACGACCACCAGGCCCCTGCGCCACAAGTGCTCGGCCAACTCGACCAGCAACTGTTCTGGCGCCGTCTCATCGCGTTGCGGATACTGCGCGCCGGAATCGGCGGCGTGCACGAGTACCTCGCGCAGCAGCCGGGCGCCGGGGGCATGCAGCCGTTCGGCGTCGATATCGTCCGCCCCCAGGCAGGACACGACCTGCGTGGCGCCCCGTGAGGCGCACAGCGCATCGACCAGGCCAACCATGCCGCCCATGTCGCTGACCTCGCCAAAGCTGTGGATGGTGCGCCCGTGCGGGGTCTTTGCGAAGCCGACAGAGATGATGATGTGGTCACGGCGCAACGACCGGGCCTCCCCCAGGTCCACAACCACGAAGGGCTCGGACACACCTGTCTCGAAAAAGCCGGCCAGTGCTGGAGAACCGGCGACGGCGACGGTCGCGGCACGGCGAATCTCCTCCGCGTGACGCGCGTTGAGGGCGATCACACCGAGCGACTGCTCGGGACGGGTCAGGGCGTGGTCGATGATCAGATCGACCACCCGGCCCACCTCCGCGGGAACCGACTCGACGGCGGTGTGTCCGGGCGCGGGCATGCCGCGGCCGTCCACGAGCTCCAAAGACAGGCGGGAGCGGCCCGGCGGTGCCGGGATCGCCTCGACCGCTCCCTCATAGCCGTTGGCGGCGAGGAAGGCGGCGATCTCCGCGTCCAGCATGTTGTGCACCGTCGGCAACGTCACCCGCGGCAGCAGGGGCCCGAGCTCGGCCGCCAGCCCGGAGGTGGCGCGGCGGGGATCGCCGACGACGAGCACCTGTTCGGCACGCACGAAGGCCGGCATGACCCGGCAGACCGGCACGTGCGCGGAGGCGTCGAGTATCGCCAGGTCGACGACGGCGTCGGCGGCGAAGACCTGCGGCACGAGGGTGGGCGGAACGATCCAGACCGGCTTGGCGACCAAGGCCACCGGGTGGGCGGCAATGATGTCCCGCAGCGGCACCCCCTCCTCCAGGGACAGCGCGCGGTACAGACTGCGGGCGGCAACTTTATCGGCGTCGACCGCATCTCGGACACGGCGGGCGCAGGCCTGGGCCACCGGACCGGCCAACGAGTCGGCCTGGGAGCCGTCCAGCTCCCGCAGGGAGACGGCCAGGTCGCTCAGGGCGTCGGCGTCCAGCCCGCCCAGGTCGGGGTCGTCACGCACGATCTGTCCCAGCAGGGAGTACCACCAGCAGTAGGTGAGTTCGTCGTCGATCTGCTCCGGTTCAACTCCACGCGCGGCCAAGTCGTCCAGCAGCGGGGTGAGGCCCAACTCATTCAGGGCCATGGCCACCTGGTTGATCTCCGGGAGCTTATGAACGGTGACGTCATCTGCGGCCAGGGCGCGGGCGCGTTGCTCCAGCTCGGCCAGCGGCAGCTCCATCAGGGGCGGGTCGGCACCGATGATCGGCTGCAGAGCGGTAACGGCATCGCGTGCGCGGGCTGCGACGCGCTGCATCTCGTCCAGCCCCTGCGGCAGCCGCGGCCAGCCTCCCTCGGAATCGTAACGGCGCCACACCTCGCGGCGCTGTTGCACTTTGGCCAGCTCCCCATGCAGGTCCGCGACCTCCCGGCCGGGGCGCACCAGGTCCCGGGCCTGCTTGGTGTGGCGGCGCCGGGTGGAACGGTTCATCTCCACGCCGTGCTCCTGTCTCCAGCGTTTGGAGGCGGTGGCGATGACCATGTCAGCGGCGGAGCGCTCAAACACCTCGGGCAGGAAGATATCAAGAGAGTCGCGCACGCCGTCGAGCATCTCCAACTGCTCACACCACTGCGCCAGCGTGTCGGCCGGAACGATGCCGGTGGAGGTGGAAGCGGCGGCAGTCTGCTCGATGATTCTGGGCAGCAGTTCGTCCGCGAGCCGGGTCAGGCGGGCAAGCGCGTCGGTCGCCTCGTCGACGTCGGCCACGGCCATGCCGTTCCAGGCGGAGTCCGCCAGTGCGGAGGTGAACAGCCCGAGTGCGTGGGCACGGCGGAGCAGTTCGCCGCCGCGGCGCCGGCCGTCGGCGTCCAGGTGCTCCAGGCGACCGGGGGCCACCCGGACGGTGGTGCGGGCGCGCACACGCCCGGAAGTGAGCTCGGCCAGGTGTTGGAGCGCGTCGTAGGCGGAGGCGCCCCACGGCTCACGCGGCCTGTGCAACGCGGAGATGTAGCGGGAGAGCTTCTCGCGTACAGAGGTCAACCGGTTGCGCATCTCGACGATATCGGTCACGTCCAAGTCGGGAACGGTGACACCCATGGCCGCCTTGATGCTCTCGCCGGCGTGGCGGCGCCAGGCGGCGTCCTCGGTCAGGTCGAGCACGATGGAGCCCAGGCCGAGTTCGCGCAGGGCGGCGGCAACGGCGTGCCCGTCGGCGCTGGTCGCCGGCACGTGCAGAACGGTGCGTCCCAGGGCGGCCGCGTCGGCGATGACCGCGGCCAGGGTGCCCGCGACGTCGGAGCCGGGAGGCGCGTCCAGTAGCAGGGAGGCGCCGGAACCGACCGCCTCAACGGCGTCGAGCTGGGCGGGGTCGAGGTCGCCCACGCCGCGTTCGCGCTCCGGAGCGCGGTCGGCCGGGTTGGGTTCCGGCAGGACCACATCCAGGGCAGCACGTGCCTCGGTGTCTCCAGCCAGAGCGGCCACGAGCGCGGAGGCACGGGCTCGTTCTACGGTGGCGCCGAAGTCCTCCAAAAGCGCCTGCCCGGGGTGGACGAAGGCCCCCACGACCAGGCGCTCATGGACTTCAAAGCCGGGCAGGAACTCGCGCCCCAGCGAGCCGATTCCGTTCAGGGCGTCGCGGGGAGTGAACCCGTCCTCCGCCAGCGTGGCGCGGGCGACGACGTCTACATCCACCTTGCATCCGTGGCGGCGCAGGGCCCGGGTAAGAATCGGGTTGACCTCGATCGACTTGTCAAGGGTGAGCGCGGCGTCCGCCCCCGCACTGGACAGACGGACCGGGCGCAGCAGCACCGGTGCACTGACGGTACGCACGGCGCTCGCCCCTGCGACGTCGAGGGTGGCCGACGCGTCTGCTGCGGCGTCGTCAGCGTCGTCCGCGACGGACACCGGTTCGGTCCAGCCGGCCAGACCAATGGCCAAGTAGACCGGAGCGACGCCGAAGCGGCGGGAGAGCAGGTCCGTGCGGCCGGCGAGTTCACGCAGGGACTGGCGGGCGATGCCGAGGGCGACGCGTTCACGCACAAGACTGCCCAGGTGGGTGGGGCGGCCGGCGTACAGCTGGGCGAGTCCGGAGGGATGGGCGGCGGTCAGGTCCACGATGCCGTCTCGTTCGGAGAAGGCATCGAGGCTGGAGATGCCACCCAGATCGGCCAGCTCCTGGCGCCAGGCGTCGAGTGCGGCGTCAATACGGGCCAGGCGCCCGGGATCGAGTTCCGGGGCGGGGCCGGGCTGAGAAGTCTCAACAGCGGGCTCCACAACCGGTTCTGCGTCCTCGGGGGCGCGCGCCCGCGCTCCGGCATTGCGCCGGTTGCGGCCCAGAGAGAACAGTGAAGGCGTCATATCACCTCACCATATCCGCCCGGCCGGGCCGGTTGGCGCAGACGCACCGAGGGCGCCGCAACCTGCGCCGACCGGGAGGAAGGCGGCTGGTGCCCCCGGCGCGATTCGAACGCGCGACACCCGCTTTAGGAGAGCGGTGCTCTATCCCCTGAGCTACGAGGGCAGGCTGAGGACGGCTGCGATACTACCCGATATCGCCCCGGCCCCGACTATGCGGCGGGCAAGGACGAGGCTGGTCGGGTTCGCTTCCGCCCCCGACGGCGCAAGTCAAGCACGAGACCACGGGGTGGTCTGCGTACGGCCCACACGCACGTCCTCGTCCCGGGTGCGCGCGGGCACCACCATGACGGGACAGGCGGCATGTGAAAGGACACCCTGGCTGACCGAGCCGAGCAGCAGCCCGGAGAAGCCGCCGCGGCCGCGAGAACCGACCACTACGAGGTCGACCGCCGTGGAGAACTCGGACATGAGTTCGGCGGCGTTGCCGTCCAGGGCGTGACGGCGCACCACGACATCGGGATAATCCGCGGTCGCCTCGGTGATCGCCCGATCCAGGCCGGAACGGACATCGGTGAGGACCTGCTCGCGATCCACAGCCGCAGGCAGCCAGGCGAGCGCGCCCGCGCCAGAGGCCATGGGGACTGCGGCGATGGCGGTCAGTTCGGCATTCCATGCGTCGGCTTCCCGCACCGCCCACTTCAAGGCCTTGCGGGCCGAATCGGAGCCGTCGACGCCAACGACGATGCGCCGCACGGGTGTGAAGGCCGATCCCTCGGTGTGCCGCGGCACTACGACGGCGGGGCAGCGGCTGTGCGCCGGCAGCGCCGAGGAGACGGTACCGAGCAGTCGATCGGCGAAACCGCCGCCTCCACGGGTACCCACCACCGCTAGCGTCGCATCCGCGGACAGGTCGACCAGCACGCCCGCGGGATCACCGGTCTCCAGGGAGCTGGTCACCTTGACTCCCTTGTCTTGGACGCGGGTGACCGCTTCATTGACGACCGCTTCGGCGCCGGCGCGCACGGCGGAGTCGTCCAGCGCCGCGTAGCCGCCGTCGAGGGATGCGGTTGTGAAGGAGGGCAGTGAGTAGGCGCACAGGATGTGTACGCGCCAACCGTTGCAGGCGGCGCGGTCGACCGCCCAGTCGACCGCCTCCAGGGACTCGGGTGAGCCGTCGACTCCGACGAGGACGACCTTGTCTTCAGCCATGGGTTGTGCCCCTTTCTTCAGGTATCCACTGCTCCACCGGTTTCATTCCGCCTTGCGGGCGGGCGTGTCCCAAGACACGTTTTGAAGATAGCACGTGGGGGCGACCGACACATTGGTCGGCCGCCCCCACGTCAGCAAGCGGATGCCAGTGAGGCGGTTCAGCTCACACGCACGTACTGCGGGGAGCCGTAGATGGCCCGGTAGGAGACGCCGGTGCTCTCGTTACCGGCGTCGATCATCATGCCGCCGCCGGCGTAGATCCCTACGTGGCCGCCCCAGTAGAGGATGTCTCCGGGCTGCGCCTCGGCGGCCGAGACGGTCGTGCCGGAGGCGCCCTGCGCGTAGGAAGTGCGCGGCAGCGAGATGCCGGCCTGCGCATACACGTACTGGACCAGACCGGAGCAGTCGAAACCACCGTTGGAGGGGTCGTTGGAGCCCCACACGTAGGCCATGCCCGTGTACTGCATGGCGATGGAGACGATTGAGGAGCCGGAGGTGTTGACGGCGGCCGCCGTCGTCACGGTGTCCGCCGCGGCCTGAGCGGTGTTCGTCGAGGTCTCCGCGCCGGTGAACTGCTCGGCGGCCTCAGTCGTCTGGGCGACTTCGGGCTCCTCGTCCTCAATGACCGGGGCCTCGGCGGTCGGAGTGTCCACGGTCTGAACGTCGCTGGGCACGGTCACCGACTCGGCGACCTGGACGGCCCCGTTGGTCGAGACCGCGGTGCGCGCCTCGGCGGCGAGCACACCCACCCCCTGAGTCTCCAATGAGCCAGCGGACTCCGTGGCCTCGTTGGTGTTTGCGGCGGAGGCGCCTGAGGCGATCATGCCCAGCGCCAGACCCGAGGATGCGGCGACCGCGAAACCGCGGCGAGCGACCGGAGCAACAGAGGTCATGGGGGTCAGCGGACGGGCAGCCTTGCGGTGCCGGGCCGAGGTACGTGTTGTCATGTAGCGGTTCTCCTCTGTTAGGCCGACGAGGTGAGCTGTCGGGTTCGGACTGGAGACGCCCGGCCCGCTTGGTGCGGGCTTCACCCCGAGGCCCCGGCCGAGGCCGGAGCCAGTATTGGTTCCCCCGTTCCTGCCATGAATATGGGATGTTGCTGTCAGGAGCGAGCGGCAGGATTGGGCCCCGCCCCTAACGCCGCGGGCAACTGTCACCCGCAACGGTGGACACGTTACCCGAAGTCCACGCCCGTCGTCACGGCGGGATCACACACACGGCCGTGAAACGCCGCACATATCAGTTGCGGTAGACGTGGTCTCGTCCGGGCGTCTGGCCAGTCACCGGCGGCGTGTCGCGGGGCAGCCGCCGGTAATGCGACTCTTCCGGTTTTGGGGGCGCGTTGGTTGCGGGGAGGACTGGCCGGGGCCGGTGTTTTCGTCTTGTCCTATGCGGGAGTCGGTACTCCCGGGTGGGTGTGTGCGGGGAGGGTGGAGCACCGCCCGCAAGGAGGCGGGTCGGCCCTCCAGGACGCCGACCTGGGCGGCTGTGTTGCGTCCTGAGAGAGCACCTACTCCGCCCACCGACCTGTGATCGGAACCACCCACCGCGGCCGGCACCCCACGAACCGTCAGGCAGCCACGCCCTCGAATACGAAGTGCCGGTCTCGACGTGTTGCCAGTGCCGGACGCGTCAACGCTTGAGGAACAGGTGCCGGGAAAGAGCTCCCGGCAGCAGGACGAAGGCGGCTTCGTCGTCCTGGCGGGTGATCCTGATGCCGCCGACCGTGGAGGTCAACCGGACGGGTGTGCCCGCCCGGAGGGCGGCGTTCTCAAGTTGAGCTATCAGCTCGACGTCGGCCTGCACGGGTTCACCCACGCGGGAGATGACGGCGTCGGAACGGCCATCGCGGACCAGCCGTTCGGCGCTGATCTCATCGGCCGCGGGGGCCGGACGCGTGGGGACGCGGTCGGGGACTGGATTGCCGAAGGGGTCGGCGGTGACATCGTCGAGTACCTCGGCCAGACGGTCCTCGACCTGTTCGCTCATCACATGCTCCCATCGGCAGGCCTCTTCATGAACGAGCCTGCGGTCCAGACCGATCACGTCCAGGAGCAGTCTTTCAGCAAGTCGGTGTTTGCGAATAACCTCCGTGGCCCGGCGGCGCCCCTCGTCGGTGAGTTGAAGGGAGCGGTCCTCAGCGACCCAGATCAGGCCGCTGCGCTCCATGCGGGCGACCGTCTGGGACACGGTCGGCCCGGAGTGCCCCAGGCGCTCCACGATCCGCGCCCGCAGCGGAAGCACGCCGTCTTCCTCAAGCTCGTACACGGACTTGAGATACATCTCGGTAGTGTCGATTAGCCCACTCATCTGGTGTCTCCTCCGGTGGCCGGTGCCCGATACGGCTCGGCTGACCGCGTACGGGGCGCGGCGCCTGCATACGTGCCTTAAAAGGATAGTCGGCGTCGGGCTGCGGGCCGCGACGCACCGCATCGGAGGCGGCCACACCCGCGCCGACCAGGCCGCCGCGCCGCAGAGTCGTCCCGGCCGACCGTCAGATCCGAGCCGCCGGTTCGACGCGGGCAGGGCGGCCGGTGGGTATCGGGGCGCCGGTCAAGAAGCGGCGCCGCCGCCCGACTCCGAGATGTCATCGGTCGCGTCGCCCTGCGCGGCAGCACCTTCCACCACGGTGCCTGCCCGCCCGGCGCGTTCACGCGGACCGATGGTGGCCAGGAACGGGCGGGTCGAGGAATAGGCGAAGTCGATGTGCCAGTGACGCCGCGCCCAGATACCGGCGACGACGGCGACCGTGACCGCGGCGATGCCGCCGGCCAGGATGGACACACGCGGTCCCCACTGGTCCGACACCCACCCCATGATAGGAGCGCCGATCGGCATGGTGCCGAGGAAGAACATCATGTAGATACTCATGACTCGTCCCCGCATGGCCGGCTCGGTGGTCAGCTGAATGGTCTGGTTGGCGCTGGTCAGCACCGTGAGCACGCACAGCCCCACCGGGATCGAGCAGAGCGCGAACGACCGGTAACCGGGCATGAGCGCCATGAGAATCGTGAACACGCCCAGGAAGAATGAGGCGACCACCAGGGTGCGCACACGCGGCGACTTGCGGCGCGCCGCCCACAGCGCCCCCGCCAGGGAGCCCACGGCGAACACCGAGGACACGGTGCCGTAGGCGTCGGACTCCATATCGAAGGCGGAGCGCACCATGGCCGCCATCGTCACCTGGAAGTTGAGGGTGAACATTGAGACGATGGTGATCACGGCGATGATCACCATCAGGTCCGTGCGGTGGCGGATGTAGGCCAGACCAGCCCGCAGCTGACCCTTGGCGCGCCCCACACGCGCAACCTCGTACAGCTCCGACACGCGCATGCCGGCCAGCGCGAGGGCGGGGAACAGGAAGGTCAGGGCGTTGACGAGGAAGACCCACCCGGGCCCGACCCAGGCGATCACCAGGCCGCTGGCTGCGGGGCCCAGCAGTCGGGCGGCGTTGAAGGAGGCGGAGTTGAGCCCCACCGCGTTGGCCAGGCTCTCGGCGGGAACCATCCGACCGACGAAGATCTGGCGGGCCGGGGCATCGTAGGCAGAGGCCAGACCCGTGGCGAAGGCTGCGAGGTAGACGTGCCAGAGGGCGGCATGACCGGCGAGCACGTCGACGGCCAGGGCCAGGGAGACCAGACCCATAGCCGTCTGGGTGACGATGAGGAACTTGCGTTGGTCCACTCGGTCCGCGACCAGTCCGGCATGGGCGCTGAACAGCATGGCCGGCAGGAACTGGAGTGCCGTCGTAATGCCGGTGGCGGAGGCGGAGTCTTCGGTCAGTATTCGCAGCACCAGCCAGTCCTGGGCCACACGCTGCATCCAGGTGCCGGTGTTGGCCACGAGCGCGGCGAAGAACCAGATTCGATAATTGTGGAACTTCAGTGACGCGAAGGTGCTGCTCACGGTGGGGAGGAGACTCCAGTTTTCATTGTGACGGCGGGCGCGGCGTCGGGCCGCACGGGGTTACGGGATCGGTCCGATTGTACATCTGTACATCAAAGAAAGAACAGGGGGTCAGCAAAATCGGGGGTCGGTTACGGGCGCACTCACCCCGACGGCCGGCCACTTCACCCCGACCGCCCGCATCGCATCCGTCGACGCGCACCCCCGCCTTCGACCACCGCCGGCCCGGGCCCGGCGGGCCCGCCGTCACGCAGTCAGCCCACGCCGAGGATAGCCTTGATGGGTTCGAGCGTGAAGTAGATCACGAACAGCAAGGAGGCCACCCACATCAGCGGGTGGATCTGCTTGCCCCTGCCACGGGCCAACTGGACAACCAGGTAGGAGACGAAGCCCGCACCGATGCCGTTGGTGATGGAGTATGAGAACGGCATCATGATGATGGTGATGAAAGCCGGCAGGGCGATCTCCGGCGTCTTCCAGTCGATGTCAGTAACCTGGGTCATCATCAGGAAGCCGACGACGACCAGCGCCGGGGTCGCCGCCTCATAGGGCACCATCGACACGATCGGGGCGATGAACATGCTGGCCAGGAACAGCATGCCGGTGACTATTGAGGCCAGCCCGGTGCGGGCCCCCTCACCGACACCCGCGGCGGACTCGATGTAGGAGGTGTTGGAGGACACGCCCCCGGCGCCGCCCGCGATCGCGCCCAGCGAATCAACCACGAGGATCTCGCGGGTACGCGGCGGGTTGCCGTTCTCGTCCAGCAGGTCGCCCTCGGCACCAATGGCGACCATGGTGCCCATGGTGTCGAAGAAGTCGGCAAGCATGAGGGAGAAGACGAGCAGCACCACTGAGACGACGCCGACCTTCTCGACGCTGCCCAGCAGGCTGAACTGGCCCAGCGTCGCCAGGCTCGGCAGCTCTACGGGTGCGCCCTGCAAGGAGGGGATGGACAGCGACCAGCCGGTGGGGTTGGTCTCCTCGTTGAAGGCACCCAGGTGGGCGAAGGCCTCGATGACGGCGGCCAGGACGGTGGACGCGACGATGCCGATGAGGATCGATCCGCGCACCTGGCGCACGTGCAGCACCAGGATGAGGAACAGGCCGAACAGGAACACCAACACCGGCCATCCCTGTAGGGAGCCGCCCAGGCCGAGTTCCAGGGGAGTGCCGCCAGCGCGCACCACCTTGGCGTCCACCAGACCGATCAAGGCGATGAACAGGCCGATGCCCACCGAGATCGCGGTCTTTATGTCCGCCGGGACTGCTTTGAACACCGCCTCACGGAAGCCGGTGAGTACGAGGACCAGGATGATGACGCCCTCGATCACCACCAGGCCCATGGCGTCGGCGTAGGTCATGCCGCTCATGCCCACCATGGTGTAGGCGACCATGGCGTTGATGCCCAAGCCCGCAGCAAGCGCCATCGGGTAATTGGCGAGCAGACCCATGAGGATCGTGATGATGCCCGCGATGAAGGCCGTACCCGCAGCGATCTGCTGTGGGGTGCCCAGGGGGGCGATCCCGTCGTGGGGTGTGGACAGTACCAGCGGGTTCAGAACCAGGATGTAGGCCATCGTGAAGAACGTGACGATGCCGCCGCGGACCTCGCGCGCCACGGTTGAGCCGCGCTCAGTGATGCGGAAGAAGCGGTCCACCGCACTGCGGGAGGGGCTTGACTTCGTTGATTCGGATGCTGCGGGAGTTGGGGTGTGAGTAGTCACGGGACCGGATTGTCCCAGACGCCGCGGCGACGACGAAACCGCAGCCACACCTTGGGACGACCGTGGCCGCGGTGCTCCCGCCCTTCAGGAGCGGGAGGGTAGCGCGGCCTCCAGTTCGGCCAGCGCCGTGGCCGCGTCGCTGGGCCGCGCGGCATCGTGGTGGCCGTGTTCCTGAGCCAGGTCGGCGACGGCATCACGAGCGGAGGCGGCGCGGCGCAGCGCATCGGCCTTCTCCGCCTCGGCGGGCTCCTCCGACTGGACCGGGACCTGCGCGTGTCGTTCCTCCCGACCACGCCCGGAGTTCTCAGCGTCCTCCGCAGCGCCTTCCTCCGCAGCACTGTCATCCGCGGCGGCGGGGCCGGCTGAGTCTTCGACGGGCGCGGCGTCTGTGGCCGCGCCCAACTCCTCCGCCCGGACCTCGTCGAGGCCGTGCCCGCCGCGCAAGTCGGAGCCGTTAGTGGCCAGCGGCTCCATGGCCGCCTCGTCCAGACGCGAAGGCGTCACCGGCCACTCCGGTCCCTGATCGGGCAGATCCGTCTCTGAATGGGCGCCGCAGCCGTGATCCATCGATACTACGCGGCCGTCGTCGGTGGCCCACTCGTTGGCACACACGCCGAAGGTGTTGCGCAGGCGCCCGGCCATGGGCAACAGGAAGCCGCAGGTGGAGCAGGTGGCATGCGCCTTGCGTACGCCGTCGGCGTCGGGGCCGTTGTCCCCGTCGTACCAGCGCTGCGCCGCACGACGGTAACCCTCGGCGGACAGTACCCGGGCGCGCCCGAGGTCGAGTTCATCCAGGGCGACGGCATCGGAGTCCTCACCGGTGGCCTCCCAGCCGGGTTCGAGGCGCTCGTCGGTTTCACGGCGAGGCAGCCGGTCGGAACGAGAGGCGTCTCCGGGACGCAGGCGGTCCGCCCACGGCACCCAGGCGGGGGCGAGCAGGGCCTCCTCTCCGGGGAGCAGCTCCAGCTCACAGATCGTGGCGGTGCGGCCGCGCGGGGGGCGGGCCATGGTCACGGCCCAGCGCCAGCCACGATAGCCGGCTAGATTGCATTCGAACAGATGAGTGATCAGTCGCTTGTCCAATTGGCGGGAGGCGGCGTATCGGCCGACGCTGACCGGCTCGGTGATCTCTCCCAGGGCACTGCGGGCCGCCTCAATGGCGACCTCGGAGGTCAGCACCTTGTCTCTGGCGGCGGCGGCCTGCTGCGCCGCCGTCGGCAGGGCGCCGGGACGGTCGCTCGCGGAGCGCTCCGACCGGCTCAAGGGGTTCTTCGACGTGTCTGTCGCTGCGTCAGTCACGGTTCCAGTGTAGGCGGCCGGTCCAACTCGTGTCCGTAGCATTCACCGCCCACGTGATCGCCAGCGGGGGTCACGGGCCTTCGACCGACACGATACGGTGGACGGCGACGGTCAGTTCCGTCTCCCGCACCGAATCGGCCAGACGGACCCGCCCGGGCTCGACGGCCATAACCCGCACGGTGCGTTCCTGCACCGCTCCGTCGGGCCCGGCCAGGCGCAGACGCACTCGCCCCCGGGAGGCCTGTGCCTGCCTCAGCAACGCCAGGACGTGCACCGGGTCGATGGCTGCCGTCGGCGCATCGCCGCTGGCACGCCGCATCTCCTCGCCTGCGCGCATCCGCGCCACCAGGGCGCCCAACTCCCGGCGACCGGGGCGGCGTCGACGGACGGTGTACTCGTTGCCGGGATGAGCGGGCGCCGGGGAGGGCGCACGGCGTCCGGTCCCGGGATGGGCGCTCACCAGCACCCGGCCGCGCTCGTTCTCCAGGACGGGGGCGAGCCCGCCGGCGCGCAACTCGCGCAGCACCACCCCGGCGGGCGCAGTTGACAGGATTACGCCGGGCGCCACCTCGTCCAGGCCCAGGTCCACCAGGGCGGCGTCGGCGAGGATCCCGGCGGCGACGGCCGGGTCGGCCACCCGCAGAACGCTGGTGACCTCGCGCACGCGCACTGCCCCATGGCGCCGGGCGGCGTCTTCGACGAGAACCTTCAGCGCCCCCGGCAGGGGGGCCGGGCTGAAGCCGCTCAGGACCCGGAGGAGCTCGGAGGCGGACCAGCCGCCATCCAGGGCACGGCGCACGGACTGGGGGGTGAATCGGACAGTCAGAGCACCGCCCCGGGACTCGACGACGCTGCTGCGCTCCAGCACGGCCACCAGTGCGGGGGCAGGACGACCCGGGACGATCGCGGTCAGATCGGACTGCACCAGGAGCATGTCCACCGGAGCGGGCAGATCCGCCGCCAGCGCCTGCTCAAGTGCAAGGAGAACCCGCCCGTCGAGGTCGGGGTCGGCGCCGGCAGTGGCGTCCACGGGTGGGGCGGACTCGGCGTCGACATTAAGGGATGCGGCCAGGACGTGCCCGGCGCGGCTGAGAGCACCGCCACCGGTGATGCCGAGCAGTTCCGCCTCGGCCAGCACCGCGGCCACGGCCCCCTCGGGCAGGGGTCGGCGAGGCAGGGCGAAGGTGAGACGGGCATGGACCCAGTCGGCGTTGACGGTCGTGCCCTGCGGCAGTGAGCCGAGCAGGACCAGGATGCGGTGGCGCAGCCCGGCCGCCCAGGCGGCCTCGACATCGGTCCCGAGGACGGGGCGCAGAGCGCCGTCGTCGCCACGGGTGCCCACGAGCCAGGGGGTGCGTGCCGAGCCGGCCCAGGCGACCGCGAGCGCCGCCCACTGCTCGGGCAGCTCGCAGTCCAACCATGCTGGGACCGTGTCCGCCGGCACCCAGGCGGTCCCGGCCTCGTCCAGACCGAGGAGTTCGGCGCCGGCGGCCAGTTCGATGATGGTGGCGGCCGCCGACCGCTCCAGGTCGAGCGCGGCGGCAGTGCGGTCGAGTGCCCGTACGCCCACGCCGCCGGTGCGCAGGATCCGCCCGCCCTCCCGGCCCCATTCGGCAAGCAACTCACGGGTGAGCCGAACCACCTCATCGGCGTGGTTTACGGCCTCCGCGGCGATCGCGTCCGCAGTCAGCGTCTTCAGGTCGTCGACGTCCGGGGGCACGAGGGGCTGACGAACCAGACGACCCGCACGCAGGGCGAGGCCGATCTCCCGCGGAAGTATGAAGCGGGTGCGTCCGGCGGCGTCGGCGTCGCGTTCGAGCCAGCCGCGGCGGACGAGTTCAACCGCGCCGGCGGAGCGGTGGCCCGGATCAAGGGTGCCGACCGGCGGCCCCCAGGCGAGGGCCTGCAGCACCTTGATACCGGCGATTGGGGCGGGGGCCTGCTCCAGGGCGGTGAGCGCGGGTGGGAGCTGTTCGGAGGCGAGCGGCTCGGCGGCGGCGGGGCCGAGTCCGAAGGGATAGGGGCCGAAGGCGTCGGCGAGCCCGGGGACCGGGCCGACGTCTATTACCAGCGCCAAGCGGGCGAGCACCACCAGGCGAGCGGCGACGTCCTCGACAGCCAACTCCAGGGCGGGCGCCAGGGCGTCGGCGTTGGTATGGCCCAGGGCGACGACGGCCTCGGCAACGGCGATGGTGACTGCATCCAGGTCACGCAGGGCGGCCTCCACACTGGGACGGGCGCAGGCGCGCGCGGCCAGGGCGGTGAAGGAGGCGGAGGGCGGAGACACCAGATCGGGACGGGCGGCGAGAAGCGCGGCGACGTCGCGATCGGGCAGGGCCATCAGGTGGGCGGCCAACTGCTCGACGCCGGCTCCCGTGAATGCGCGTCCAGAGTTACGCGCGCCACTTCCCAGCGGTTCCTCGGCGCGAATTGGACCGGCATCACCTGCACCCACCCGCACCAATCTACCCGGGTCGCCGCCACCTCCCCCCAGCCCCTGTGCAAGTCAGTAGTCGACCCGTAGGTTCCCGAAGTCCGGCGCCGGACCATCGGGGTTGTCCACCGTGATGGAGTTGACTCCGGCTGAAAGCCTCACCTTGATCGGCAGCTTGGAGAAGTTCCCCGTGAAAGTGCCGTTAGACACTCCCTTGATCTCCGCCTCCACCAGACCGGCAACCAGCACGCGGAAACTGCGCTCCTCAGCACACCGATAACTGAATGTCAGCGTGTACTCCCCGTCCTCCGGAACCCACACATTGGCCAGTGTGGCGTCGTTCCCGTCTCCGCCGAGCCATCGCGTCACCCACCTGTCGGACCGAGTCTGACCACGCAGGTAGCCATCCGCGATGGTCAGCTCATAGGGGAGGCTCGGAGTCTCCTGATAAGCCCTGAAGTAATCGATTTCGAAGTACTTCGGGTACGGCACCGCCGGATCGTACGGTCCGGTCCAGCCTCCCTTGAGATTGTCATAGATACCCAACAGGGTCATCATGGGATAACCCACCGTCATGCGCGTAGACGCTACCGTGACCCCATCAATGGCCATCCTCATCCCCCGAGCATCCCAGTCGAATTCAAAGACGTGGAAGTCGTCCGCGAAGCTCGCACCATCCGGCAGCACAAAGGATTGCTTAATGGGGAACAGGCCGAAGTGATCCCTCCAGGCATGCACGGAAAAGGCTCCGCCGGTGGCCCGGTCCTTCCCGAGAACCTCGAAGATATCGACTTCGCCGGACTCTCTCCCGATGATGCCGGCACCTTCGGGCTGATCCTGATTGGCGCCGATCATCCACCAGGCGCAATGGCTCCCGCCACCTTCCGCCATACGCGCCCGGAGCTCGAAGTGTCCATACTTCTGCAAATGACCTCTGAACGGGACCACATCTCTCGCCGTCCCCGGATAGTTGGTCCAGCGATGCAGGTCATTGCGCTCGTAAGTCTGCACGGAACTGATCCGCATACCCGAATCGTAGGCCGGATCCCACTCCTGCCGATCCTTACGCATTATCAGACGCAGATGTCCGTCGACGACATCGTAATCGGCCCTCGTAGCACCCGTGGACCAGTGAGGCAGGTAATCATCCAAGAACAACCCGCCGTCAAGGGACTCCGAAAACTCATCCGACGCGATCAGATGATACCCTCCCAACTGAGGAGTAGACGGATCCACGCGAGGAGTCAGCGGAGGCAACGGGCTAGCCGTAGATATATCCAGACCATTCTGGATCCGACGCTCACGGGACACTCTCGAGGCCGGCGCCTCAGATGCGACCGCAGGGCCGCCGGCGGCTGAGAGGGCGAAAGCGGATAAGGCCCCTCCCAGAATAGCTCGCCTACGCACACCGAAGGCGTTGTCAGACATTTTGAGTCGCTCCTTTCCATGTGTAAACATACTCGATCTCATTTTGCCAGGATGCGGTCGCTGATGCGAACGGACGGGTTGATCCAGGGCTCGAAGTCAACGATGCTCCCGTCCACTTCGAAGCGGTAACGACCCGTGTTGTGCACCCGCGGTCCGGACCTGGCACGGGCGCACAGCGCACGGACCTGCTGCCGCTCGGCCTCCGTCAACCACGCGTCCGGGTCGGAACAGCCGACAACTCCGGCCACTAGCGCCATGTCCCGCGTGATGGCACACGCCTCGGGGCTTAGGAGTGATCCCCGCGAGCGCACGAAGGCCACATCCGGATCCGTGGCTACGATGCCACTCAGCCATCTCCTGGCAACAGCGGCACGCAACGCGTTACGCACCCCCGGACCGCTGGGGTCGCGGTGCCGCTCGGTGTTGTCCCAGTACGGGGCTGTATCGGGGCCCACACGTATTCCGTCCACCAATCCCAGTGAGGGCGCGATTACAGCACCCGAGGCCATCAGGTAGGCATCGGGAGCGGCCTCCCGCACGGCCTCCAGCCCGAGCCGATACGCCTCCTCCCTGTCCAGACTGCAATGACGGACGCCACACATGGCGGCGGCGTTGAGGAAGTCCAGTTTGAGGTAGCCAAATCCCCACCGAGTAACCCGCCCGATTAGGTCACGAACCCACTCCAGCGCAGCTGGGTTGGTGCAGTCCAAGGCGAAGTAGGGCGCCGCCCAGTTGTAACCGGCTACAGCCGGCTCCCCCGATTGTGCGCGCACGAGCAGTTCGGGATGGAGCCGAGCCACCGGTGATTCCGCCGACACAATGAACGGGGCCAGCCACAGCCCGGCCTCCATGTCGGCGTCGTGAATGCGCTCCGCGAGAGCGGCCATTCCCTCGGGGAAGTCCGAATTGGGCTCCCAGTCGCCCACGGCGCGCTGCCAACCGTCGTCTATCTGGACGACGCCGTAGCCGTTGGCCGCGGCCGGGAGGATCTCGGCCTCGATCCTCTCGGCGGTGATTTCCTCGAACCACGAGTACCAGGAGGACCACACGGGCCCCGGATCATCGCGCCGTGCGCGCGGCTCCACGGACAGCCCGACGGAGTCCGCCAGGGCTTGCGTCCAACGCCCGAACACCTCCAGCTCCGGGCCGACACCGATCCACCAGTCGATTCCGGCCTCTGCGTCGGCGCCCTCGACTACTTCTCCATGGTCCCGGCCGGCCCGGCCCAGAGTGGTCGCCTCGATTCGTCCGGGTAGTACATCGAGGACGCCGCTCCTGCCGGCGAGACTGCCCACCAGCAGATACTCCACCTCCCCAGGTGCATCCGGGCTCTCCGGCAGCTCCACGGCGGTGAGCAGGTAGGAGCGGTGGCGGTCGTAGCGGTCGGTCGCGAGGTCCTCCGCGGTGGCCGTGCGCTCGGGGTTCTCCCACACCCTCCAGGGGCGGCGCCCCTGAGACCACCAGGAGGTCGGTGACCATGACGTCCACCCGTGCCGGTAGAACTCCGCGGTGTCCCGGCCAGGGTGCTCGACCACCATGGAGCCGGCAGGCAGGACGACGCCGACTGATGGGTCGGCTGTATGCGGGCTCTGTCCGGCGAGGTCGCCCTGGAGGGTCCAGGTGGTGCCTTGACGCGTCAGGATCAGCTGTACGGACACAGGGGACGTCATGGCTATCACTCCTCCAGCAGGGAGTTGACCTTGGTGGCCAGCTCGGGCAGGGCGGTGGCGGGATCGGCCTCACCGCGCTGGATTCGTTCGATCACCACGTCGGCCTCGGAGTTGATCTCATCGGCCTTGAAGGTGATCGGGTAGTAGGACAGCGCCTCGGGGTCCTGGGCGATGTCGAGGAAGGCCGAGACGTCCACTCCGGCGGCCTCGTGGGCCTTGGCGGCGGCCTCGGACTGTGCCGTGATGGACGGGAAGACGACGGCTTCCTGGGCGATTACCGACTGGCAGGCCTCGGAGGTCAGGTACTTGACCCACTGCCAGGCCTCATCCTGATGCTTGGATGAGGCGGTGATGGAGGGAGCCAGACCGTTAATGATGGTCTTGCGCCCCTCGGGACCCTTGGGCAGCGGGGCGAAGGCGAACTCCTGCGCCTCGGAACCGGCCCAGGTGTTGATCCGCCAGGAGCCGTCGGGAACCAGGGCCGCCTTGTTCTGCTCCATCATTGGCTCCAGCCCCAGGTTTCCGGCCTGCTCAACCGGAGTGACATAACCGGCATCGATTTGCTTCTGCCACCAGGCCATGGCCTCGATCAGCTTGGGCGAGTCGAGGTTGTAGCGGGTCCCGAAGGGATTCTTGTCCAGGTAGTCGAAGCCGTTGGACAGGGCCAGCCAGGACCAGGGGCCCTGACCGACTACCCCACCGCCGGTCTCCAGGCCCCAGCCGTAGGTGGCCACCTTGGTCTTGTCGAAGCCGGGCTCATCTCCCCGCACGCCGTTCTCGTCGACGGTCAGGCGGGCGATGAGCTTGCCGAAGGAACCGCCGTCGGTCGGGTTCCAGTCCAGGTTTTTAAGATCAGCCGGATCGACGCCCGCGTCCTTTACGTCCTTGACGTTGTAGACCAGGGCGATGGTGTCCCAGTCCTGGGGGATGCCGTAGGTCTTGCCGTCGTAGTTCCACAGGGAGGCCAGGTCACCGGTGTACTGGTCCAGGTCGATCCCGTCCTTCTCAATGCGGTCCGACAGGTCCGCCAGTGCTCCCTTGGAGGCGAACTCGGGGTAGTGGGCGACGTGGTTGGTGATCACGTCCGGGGCGGTCCCGGAGTTCAGGCCGACGGTGAGGTTCTGCCAGTAGTCGTCCCAGCCCTTCTGATCGATGGTGACGCCGATGCCGGTCTCCTTGGTGAAGGCGTCGGCGCACTTCTGGTAGGCCGTCTGCTGGTTGGGGTCCCACAGCGAGTAGACGATGTTCTTGCCGCCGTCGCCGTCGGAGCTGAGTTCCGCCGGGGTGCAGGCCGCCAAAGTCGCGCCGGATAGGGCGACGGCGGTCAGGAACGCGATGGTGCGTTTCATGGTTCTCTCCTTCGAGATGGGATTGGGCGCCGATGGCGCGGTTTCACTTGGCTGAGGTGAGGCTGATGGAGGAGACGAGCTTGCGGCCCAGTACCAGCAGGACGATCAGCATGGGGATCGTCTGCAGGGTGGCTGCGGCCATGAGGCCGGTCCAGTCGGGGCGGGTGGAGGGCGAGCTCTGTTGGAAGACGGCCAGCGCCACGTTGAGCAGGCGGACCCCGTGGTCCTGGCCGATCAGCTGTGGCCACAGGTACTCGTTCCAGGCGAAGACCGCCTGGATAATCGCCACTGTGGTGATCGGCGTGGCAGTCATCGGGACTATCACCTTGCGGAAGGTGGTCCACGAGCCTGCGCCGTCGAGCATGGCCGCCTCCTCCACCTCCCGGGGCAGCGAGAGCATGAACTGGCGCAGGAAGAAGATCGCGAAGGGGCTGACCAGCACGTAGGGGGCGAGCAGGCCGGTGAAGGTGTTCAGCAGGCCCGCGTTCTTGATGAGCACGAAGTTCGGCAGCACGATGAAGATCGGGGGGATCATCATGCCGGTCAGCAGCAGCCCGAACAGCAGGTCCCGCCCGGGGAAGCGCAGCCGGGAGAAGGCGTAGGCGGCCATGGTGGAGGTAGTCACCTGGCCCACTACCAGCAGCGCGGTGAAGATCAGCGAGTTGCGCAGATAGAGCCAGAAGTACATCTTGGCGCCCGACCCGCCGGCGGCGAGGCTCTCCTCCACGCCGACCAGCCCGAGTACCCGTTTGAAGTTGATCAGAGTCAGGTTGCGCGGAATGAGGGAATAGTCGCCGTTGAAGACCTCGGCGTTGGAGATCAGCGCGGTGCGGATCGCCCAGGCGAAGGGCGTCAGCGTAATCAGCAGCAGCAGGATCAGCAGGGCCCAGCCCAGGACTCGGCCGGGGCGGCGCAGCAGGGCGGGCCGACGAGTAACGGTGCGTGCGGTGTCGGTCATGTCATTCACCCCAGATCCGATTCCGCTGCCCGGGAGACCCGCAGCTGGATAAGTGTCATGACCAAGATGATCAGCAGCAGTACCACGGCCATGGCCGCGGCGTAACCCATCTGCCCCTGCTGGAAGGCCTTCTCGTAGATGTAGAAGTAGATCACCCGGGTTGCTCCCACGGGACCTCCTTTGGTTGCGACGGCGACGGTGTCGAAGATCTGGAAGGAGCCGATCATTGAGACGACGACGACCATTACGAGCACCGGTCTGATCAGCGGCAGGGTGACGGACCACAGGGTGCGAGCGGTTGAGGAGCCGTCCAGTTCAGCGGCCTCGTAGACCATGCGGGGGACGGTTTGCATGCCGGCGAATATGAGCAGCGCCGTGTAACCCATGTTCCGCCACGAGTTCACCAGTGCCACAGTGATGATCGCCAGGTCGGGGTTGCCGTAGAAGGCAATGGGGCCCACACCCACGCCGCCCAGCAGGTGATTGAGCAGACCGACATTCGGATCGAGGACGAACAGGGTGATCACCGCGATGGTCACATTGGGCACCAGCCACGGCACCAGCAGCATCGAGCGCACGAGCGTGGAGTGGCTGATGCGCTGCATCAGAAGCGCGATCCCCAGGCCGGCGGCGGTCTGCGTGGTGATGTTGACCAGCACGTAGGTGGCCGTGATCACCAGGCTGTGCAGGAAGTTCTCATCGGCCAGGAGCCGGCGGTAGTTGCCCAGTCCGACGAAGCGGGGCTGCGTGATCAGGTCCCAGTCGGTCAACGAGATCTGCAGTCCGCGCGCCATCGGGATCAGATAGAACACCAGGAAGCCGACGAGCGCGGGCGCGAGGTAGGCGTAAGCGGTCAGCACGTTGCGGCGTCGCCGCGCGGACCGGCTTGCGGACCGCGATACGGGCTCGATCTGAGCTGCGGTATGAGCGAGGTCTGTCATCCTTGAGTCCTCAGGAGGAGTTGCGATGCAACCATTAAAACTATACTTACTTATTAAAGTCAAGTCCGCCACCACCCTTGCCTGGAGCCTGTCGTGAGAGCACCCCGCCGCATCCAACGCCGCGCCAACATGTCTGCCGTCCTGCGCTACTGCCTGGGCGGGCCACAGACCCTGGCGGACATCGCCGCAGGAACCGGTATCACCCGCCCGGCAGCCGAGTCGGTGGTGGCGGATCTGAGCGAGCTCGGCTGGCTGACAGAGACCGCCGTAACCCCCCAAACGCCCCGGCCGGGCAGACCCGCCACTTATGTGGGCCTCAGTCCGGACGCGGGCCATGTGCTGTCCCTGGACATCGGCGCGCACCACGTCACCGCGATGGCCGCCGATCTGGCCGGCACCGTCTTGGTGCGCAGTCGGCGGGAACTGGCCGAGGATCTATCGGCAGACGCCAGATTGAAGGCGTCCACCGAACTCGCCCGCAAGACCCTGTCGCGCGCCGGGGGCGGCCCCCTGTGGACCTGCACTGTGGCCTCACCCGGCGTCGTGCATGACGGGCGCGTGGCCTACTTCGGCGGCTACGGCATGCCCGGATGGCAGGGCATTGAGTTGGATGAGGCGGTCCGCGTCGCACTGGGCTCCAGGGTTCGTAGCGCCGGCGACTGCACGCTGGGAGCACGGGGAGAGTCCTGGAAGGGCGCTGCCGCGGGGGTTGACGACGTCGTCTTCATCCTCGCAGGCAGCCGTACCGGCGCCGCCAGCGTGATCAACGGGCGGGTTCACGAGGGCCTCCACGGGGCCGCCGGCCTGATCGGTGAGCTGCCGCAGCTGCGGTGGCGCGAACTGGAGGACGAGACCTTCGCCGACTCCCTTTACGACGGCGCGAGCCCACGCCGCGAGCAACTGTTCGCGTCCGCTCGACGCGGGGAGGCACAGGCATTGTCCGCACTCGACGAGTACGCCGATGTGCTGGCCACGGGAACCGCCGCCATGGTGCTCGCGGTAGCGCCGCAGGTGGTCGTCGTCGGCGGCGCCTTCTCCGCCCAGGCGGACCTGTTCCTGCCCCGATTCACCCGCAGGCTCGGTGAGCTGTGTCCCTTCCCCCCGCAGGTAGCGGCGTCCCGACTGGGCGACGACGCCGTCGTTATGGGCGGCCTCAGACTCGCCCTGGACGACATCCTGGACGGTATCGACTCCATCGTACGCGAGGCGGACTACTTCCCCTCCACCTCACCGGCGAGTCTATGGCAGTAGCCGCACGGCATCGCCGTCGCCCGGGTCAGGATGCCGTCATATCAGCCGATCTCGGCACATAACTCCTACCGATCTCGACGTCGATCCGCCGGTGGTGAAGGCGTCTGCTGGGTCACGGCGGCGGGCGCCGCGCCCCTGCGATACTCCCGCCCATGTCAGACCCCGGCCACTCCCCCGCCGCCGCGCCCGACGGCCCGCTGATCGTCCAGAGCGACAAGACTGTCCTGCTGGAGGTCTCCCACCCGGATGCCGCCGACGCCCGCCGCGCCATCGCGCCCTTCGCCGAGCTCGAGCGCGCCCCGGAGCACATCCACACCTACCGGATCACCCCGTTGGCGCTGTGGAATGCGCGCGCCGCCGGCCTGGATGCGGAGACGGTGGTCCATGTACTGATCACCTATTCGCGCTTCCCGGTGCCGCATTCGCTGCTGACCGAGATCGCCGAGACCATGGGCCGCTACGGGCGGCTGCAGCTGGTGACCGACCCGGCGCACGGTCTGGTGCTGCACGCCACCGACGCCCCCGTCCTGGCGGAGGTCATGCGGTCCAAGCGCACCAAGGGTCTGCTGGGGGCACGCCTGGGGGACGCGGACGTGGTGGTGCACCCCTCCGAGCGCGGTCACCTCAAGCAGGTGCTGATCAAACTTGGGTGGCCGGCGGAGGACCTGGCCGGCTACGTCGACGGCGAGGCGCACCCGATCGCGCTCAAGGACTCGGCGGCGGATGTGGCAGCCGGGGTCGAGGGCGCCTTCGCGCTGCGGCCCTACCAGAGCGAGGCGGTCGATTCCTTCTGGGCGGGTGGCTCCGGCGTCGTCGTGCTGCCGTGCGGAGCGGGCAAGACGCTGGTGGGGGCGGCCTCCATGGCCCGCTCGGCCACCACCACCCTGATCCTGGTGACCAACGCCGTCTCCGCCCGCCAGTGGAAGCAGGAATTGATGCGCTTCACCTCCCTGACCGCCGATGAGATCGGCGAGTACTCGGGCTCACGCAAGGAGATCCGGCCGGTCACGATCGCCACCTACCAGGTGCTGACCACCAAGCGGAAGGGCGTCTATCCGCACCTGGATCTGCTGGATGCCCGCGACTGGGGACTGATCGTCTACGACGAGGTGCATCTGCTGCCCGCCCCGATCTTCCGTATGACGGCGGACCTGCAGGCCCGCCGTCGGCTGGGGCTGACGGCGACGCTGGTGCGTGAGGATGGGCGGGAGGACGAGGTGTTCTCGCTGATCGGTCCGAAGCGCTACGACGCCCCCTGGAAGGACCTGGAGAATCAGGGGTGGATCGCTCCGGCCGTGTGCACGGAGGTGCGGCTGACGCTGGACGCCGGGGAGCGGATGACCTACGCCACCGCCGAAGCCGATGAGCGCTACCGGCTGGCCGCCTCCACGCCGGCGAAGCTGCGGATCGTCGAGCGCCTGCTGGCCCGGCACCCCGGGGAGTCGGCGCTGGTGATCGGCCAGTACGTGGATCAGCTGGAGGAACTGGCGGAGCATCTGGGGGCGCCGCTGATCACCGGGTCGACGACGGTGCGCGAGCGTCAGCGCCTGTACGAGGCCTTCCGCTCCGGCGAGGTGAGCACGCTGGTGGTCTCCAAGGTCGCCAACTTCTCCATCGACCTGCCCGGCGCCTCGGTGGCCGTGCAGGTGTCGGGTTCCTTCGGCTCGCGGCAGGAGGAGGCGCAGCGGCTTGGGCGGATTGTGCGCCCCAAGGACGACGGGCGGCAGGCACACTTCTACACGGTGATCGCCCGGGACACGGTGGACCAGGAGTTCGCCGCCCACCGGCAGCGCTTCCTGGCCGAGCAGGGCTACGCCTACGAGGTGATCGACGCCGAGGACCTGGAGGACCTGCAGGCGTCCAGATAGTCGGCGCAGGCGGCGCCTGGCACCTCGCTGTGGCGGCTGCTTTGAGGGCCTCGGTGGTGGTTTGTGGTGATTGTCACGTGGGGTTTGGGTGGTGTGGGGGTTATGGGGTTGTTGCCGTCGCGGGTGTGGGTTGGGATGAGGCTTCGCTTGAGGAGCGTTTGGCGCGTATTCGTGCGGATGTGGAGCGGTCTCGGCGTGATGCGCGGGCGGCTGTGCGGTTGCGGGAGCGGGCTGAGGGTATTCGGGTCAAGGGTTCTTCTCGGGGGCGTGAGGTGAGTGTGGAGATTGATGTGGCGGGCCGGTTGCTGGGGGTTTCGTTTCTGCCTGCTAGTGAGGATTTGTCGCGGCGGGGTTTGTCGGATGCGGTGATGATGGCGTTGGCTGATGCGCGCAGGCGGGCGGGCGAGCAGGTGCGGCTGGTGGTTGATGAGACCCTGGGTGCGGACTCTGCTCTGGGTAGGCAGGTGTTGGAGTCCTATCGGCAGGATCAGGGCGCGGACGACGGCGTGCAGCGGCAGCGTTCGGGTGACTCGCAGCCGCGGCGTGATGGTGGTGAGGGCCGGGACGGGCGGTCGGCGTGGATGGTGTCGCCCATGCCGGTGCGGCCTGCGCAGTGGGGCGATCCGAAGGGGCCGGGGCGGCGGTGAGGCTGTGCCGGTGCCGTGCTGTGGTGGTGTAGGTGGTTTTGCTGCTGATGGTGTGTGGGGAGTGATGGTTGTGGCGGATGGTATTGAGATTGACACCGATGTGCTGCGCTCGGGTGGCAGTGATGCCCTGGGTGTGGCTGATGGTGTGGGGGTGGTGGTGGATGCTGGTGGGCAGGCGTTGGCGTCGGATGCGTTCGGGGTGTTGTGCTCGCCTTTGTTTGTGCCGGCTTATGCGTTGTTGTCCACGGCGGTTGCCGGCGCGGTGGGTAGCACTGGCCAGAGCGTGGAGGACGCGGGCCTGGGGCTGCGGGCCGTGGCGCAGGAGCTGGACGACACCGATGATGATGCGGCTACCGGTGCCCGGGCCCTGGGCGGGTGGTAGCCGGGGCCCCTGCCCGCTCTCCCCCGGGTCCTGTCCTGGTTCGTGGTCCTGCTTGTTCGTTTTGTTCGTTGTTCTGCTTGGAAAGTGATCCCTGTGAATAGGTACTTCGAGCTCATGGGTGACCCGGTCACCGGCCAGCCCGTCACCAATGACACCACCAACACCACCACCGCGGGCGGGGGCACCACCACCGCCACGGCTGGCGCTGGCGATGGTGGTGGTTTGCCCGGTGAGCCCGGTAGCAGTGGTGGTGGCGCCTTCGGCGGCGGGGGTTATGCCGGCGGGGGCGGCTCCGGTGGTGGTTTTGGTGGTTCCGGCGGCTCCTTCGGTGGGGGTTCGTCTGTTGGTGGGGGTAATCCTTTGGTGGCGCAGGCGCAGGAGACTTCGACGGGGTTGTCGGGGTTGCGTCTGATTGAGGATAGCCAGGATGTTATTGACGCGTTGGAGACTGACTCGTGGGTGGATGACGCGTTTGCGGGGTTGGCGACGGTGGCGGATACGGTGGCGCTGGGGCTGGACCCGATCGGTGAGGTGCTGGGCACCGCGATCGGGTGGGTGATTGAGCACCTGGACCCGCTTAAGACCTGGTTGTATGAGCTGACCGGTAGTCCCGGGCAGGTGGCTGCGGGGGCGCAGACCTGGGCGAATATCTCCACCAAGCTGGGTGAGTGCAGCGTGGACCTGACCGACTCGATCCAGGTGCGCCTGGCCGGGCAGGAGTCTGTGGCGGTGGGTGCGTATAAGTCTTTTCAGCTGGATAACGCCGCCCGCCTGTCGCTGGCGGCCTCACTGTCCGGGGGTATCTCGACCGCGCTGACGGTGGCGTCCACGATCGTGCAGATCGTGCATGACATGGTGCGTGACGCGATCGCCGACGTGCTGGCCAAGCTGACCACCAAGCTGGCACTGACCGTGCTGACCGCGGGGGCGGCGGCGATCTGGGCGGGTTCGTCCCTGGCCGTGGTGGTGGAGCCTGTCAAGTTTTCTGTGTAAGCGGGTTGTTGCTTACAGGTAGG
>NZ_JAUMUL010000110.1 GCF_030530635.1 Actinomyces sp. | reverse complement strand
CCCAAGTCCAACAACCACCCCCCAGGCCAAGACGGCGTCTGCGGGGCCTGTGGCCTCGCGACGGCGAGTCGCATACGCGGCGTGGTATTTGGTTGTTAGTGCAGTCGTTGTGTCGTTGACCGCTGTTGGCATGGTGGTTCGGGGACAGCATGGAGAGGTGGGCTGGGTCACGGCGTTGTTCGTGTGCCTCTTAGTGTTGGGGGTGGGTTTGCAGCCATGGGTGCACAAGCGGACTCTGGCGCGGCAACGGGTTGTGCTACGGATGGCTGAGATCAACTGGGCGGTCGTGCTGGTTTCGCTTCTCTCAGTGACCTGGGTGGGTTGGAGCGAGATACCCCTGGTCCTCGCCGGCGTGCTCGGGGCGGCGCCGTCGGTCGTCGGCCTGTGGGGCCTGCACGCCCTGCGGAAGGTAGCGGCGTAGTCTCACAAGCCGTTTATGCCGTTCGGTGTCGCTACCGATTGCGGCACGTAACTTCTACCGATCTCGGCGAAGGGGGACGGCGGGGTACTGCTGGGCTACCCGGGGCTCCCCCCGGAACTCTCGCGGGGCTCCCCCGGAGCCACTCCAGGTCTACTCCAGCTCGAAGGCTCCGGTGTAGAGCTGGTAGTAGGTGCCGCGCTGCTCAATGAGCTGGTCGTGGCTGCCGCGCTCGATGATGCGGCCGTGGTCCAGCACCATGATCGCGTCCGAGTTGCGCACCGTGGACAGCCGGTGGGCGATCACGAAGACCGTCCGCCCCCGCATCAGGTTGTCCATGCCGGCCTGCACCAGCGCCTCCGTGCGGGTGTCGATGGAGCTGGTCGCCTCATCCAGGATCATCACCGGCGGGTCGGCGACGGCGGCGCGCGCGATCGACAGCAGCTGCGCCTGCCCCTGGGACAGGCTTGAGCTGTCGCCCGAGAGCACCGTCTGATACCCGTGCGGCAGGCGCCGGATGAAGCCGTCGGCATTCGCGAGCTTGGCCGCCTCGATGCACTCCTCGTCGGTGGCGTTCAGGCGCCCGTAGCGGATGTTGTCCATGACCGTGCCGGTGAACAGGCGCACGTCCTGCAGCACCACGCCCAGTGAGCGGCGCAGGTCCGCCTTGGCGATCTTGTTGATGTTGATGCCGTCGTAGCGGATCTTGCCGTCGTCGATGTCGTAGAAGCGGTTGATCAGGTTGGTGATGGTGGTCTTCCCCGCGCCGGTGGCGCCCACGAAGGCGATCTTCTGCCCCGGCTTGGCCCACAGGGAGACGTCGTGCAGGACCTCCTTGACGCCGTCGTAGGAGAAGTCGACGTGCTTCATGACGATCTCGCCGCGCAGCCGCGTGTAGGTGACGGTGCCGTCGGCCTGGTGGGGATGGCGCCAGGCCCACACGTCGGTCTTGTGATCGGCGGGCTGAACACCGCCGTCGGCGGTCTCGACGGCGTCGACCAGACCCACATAACCGCCGTCCTGCTCGGGCTGCTCGTCGACCAGGGCGAAGACCCGGCCGGCGCCCGCCAGCCCCATGGCGATCAGCGCCACCTGCTGGGACGCCTGGTTGATGGTCTGGGACAGATGCCGCACCATCGTCAGGTAGGAGACGATAATGCCTACGGTGATCGTGCCCATGCCGGCGAAGCCGATATTGGTGACCTGCAGCTGAATGAGCAGTCCGCCCACCATGGCGATCAGCACATACAGCAGGTTGCCCAGGTTGCCCATGACGGGGCCGAGGATATTGCCGTACTGGTTGGCCTTCTCCGAGTCGGTGAACAGCTTCCGGTTCAGGGCGTCGAAATCGGCCTTGGCGGCCTCCTCATGGTTGAAGACCTGAACCACCTTCTGCCCGCCCATGATCTCCTCAATGAAACCCTCCTCTGTGGCCAGCGACTGCTGCTGGGCAACCATGTAGCGCGAGGACTTCCCGCCCAGATTGCGGGTGGCGCCGACCATGATCGCCGCCACAGCCAGCACCAGAATCGTCAGCCAGAGGCTGTAGTAGAGCATCATCGCCAGCATCGCGGCCAGCGTCAGGGCGGACTGGATCAAGGTTGGCACCGACTGGCCGATCAGCTGGCGGATGGCATCGGTGTCATTGGTATAGGTCGACATGATCGCGCCGTGGGCGTGAGTGTCGAAGTACTTGATCGGCAGGGACTGCATGCGGTCGAACATGTCGTCACGCATGTGCTTGAGCGAGCCCTGCGTGACCACCGCCATGATCCGCGAATACAGGAAGCTGGTGATCACCCCGAGCGCGTAAACCACACCCATGGCGGTGATGATTTGCACCAGTGTGGGCATGACGGCGTCGAGCCCTGCGCTCAGGCCGGGTGTTATCACCTCGTCGACCACCCGCTGCATGAAGATCGAGGCGACGGTGGAGGCCACCGAGGCGATCACAATGCTGACGGCCACGACGATCAGCTGCCAGCGGTAATAGCGGAAGACATACGCCATCAGGCGGCGGGCCGGGTGCTCGATACCCGGCAGCTCCTGCGGGTCGGGCCGGTCCTCCCGGTCCGGGGCGCCGACGACGGCGTCCGGCTGCTCGGCGTCGGGCCGCCGGTCCTTGGTCTGCTCGGTGCGGGTGCGCGCCACGGTCACGCCACCTCCTGTTCCTGGCTGGTGCGGTTCTGGGAGGCATAGATCTGCTGGTACTCCCCGCCGGCCGCCATGAGTTCGGCGTGCGTGCCGCGCTCCAGGATGCGGCCGTCGTCGAGCAGAATGATCTGGTCGGCGTGCTCGACCGAGCTCAGCCGCTGGGCGATGATGATCTTGGTGGTGTCCGGGATCTCCTGGTCGAACGCCCGGCGGATGAGGGCGTCCGTACGGGTGTCGACGGCGGAGGTCGAGTCGTCCAGGATCAGGATCCGCGGCTTCTTCAATAGGGCGCGGGCGATGCACAGCCGCTGCTTCTGCCCACCGGAGACGTTGGTGCCGCCCTGCTCGATGCGGGTGTCGTAACCGTCGGGGAACTGGCGGACGAACTCGTCGGCCTGCGCCAGTTCGCAGGCGCGGATCAGTTCGGCGTCGGTGGCGTCGGGGTCGCCCCACCGCAGGTTCTCCTTGATGGTGCCGGCGAACAGGACATTCTTCTGCAGGACTACGGAGACGGCGTCGCGTAGGGTCTCCAGGTCGTATTCGCGTACGTCGACGCCGCCCACGCTCACCCGCCCGGAGGTGGTGTCATACAAGCGGGAGATGAGCTGTATCAGGGTGGTCTTCGCCGAGCCGGTGCCGCCCACGATCCCGAGGGTGGAACCTGACGGGATGGTCAGGTCGATGCTGTGCAGTACGTCGGCCTCGGCGTCGTCGGAGTAGCGGAAGGAGACGCCTTCGAAGCGGACCTCGCCGTCGGGAACCGAGGTGCGGCCATCGGCGGGGGAGGTGAGGCTGGGGCGATGGTCGATGACCTCGGCGATGCGGTTGGCGGACTCTACGGACATTGACACCATCACGAAGATGAAGGCGAGCATCATCATTGAGGCCAGGATCTGCACGCCGTAGGTCATCAGGGAGGAGAACTCGCCGGTGGTCAGCTCGGTCGCACCGCTGGCCACGACCACCCGGGCGCCCAGGTAGTTGACCAGCATCAGCGCCACGTAGATGAAGAAGACCATGATCGGGCCATTGAGGGCGAGGATCTTCTCGGCGTAGGTGAAGTCCTTGCGCACCTGTTGGGAGGCTGCGCGGAACTTCGTCTTCTCGTGCTCCTCGGTGACGAAGGATTTCACCACCCGGATGGCGGAGACGTTCTCCTGCACGGAGTTGTTCAGGGCGTCGTACTTCTTGAAGATCCTACGGAAGATGGGGAACACGTAGGCGGCCAGGCCGATCAACGCGCCCCCGAGCAGTGGCAGCATGACGATGAAGATCAGTGCCAGACGCGCATTGATCGTCAGAGTCATGATGATGGAGAAGATCACCATCAGCGGCACGCGCACGGCCACGCGGATGATCATCTGGTAGGCGTTCTGGACGTTGGTGACGTCGGTGGTCATGCGGGTGACCAGGGAGGACGTCGAGAAGTGGTCTATGTCCGCGAAGGAGAAGTCCTGCACCCGATAGAACAGGTCCTGGCGCAGGTTGCGGGCCAGGCCGGCGGCGGCGGTGGCGGCGCGCACGCCGGACATGACGCCGCACACGAGCGAGACCATCGCCATCACCACGAGGACCAGGCCGATGCGCAGGATCGGGCCCATGGACTGGCCCGTGAGGGTGTCGATGAGTTCGGCCATCATCAGCGGCAGGATGCACTCGAGCCCGGCCTCACCCACCATGAACAGCGGGGCCTGCAACGAGGGCCGGCGGTACTCGCGCAGGCTGCGCATGAGTATGCGTACGGTTTTCACAGAGGTCTTCTACCAATTGTTCGGGCGGTTAGATGGCGGCATAGTCTACCGAGCCGCGGTTCCCGGGAACAACATCAACCGACCTCGGCACGTAACTTCTACCGATCTCGGCACGTAACTTCAACCGATCTCGGCGAGGGGGGAGGCTCAGTTCCCGGGCATGGCGGCCAGGGGCATCTCCGTCATATGGTTGCTAGTCATCGTCGAGGGTGCGCACGACCCTGGCCGGTACCCCGGCGACGACGCTTCCGCTGGGGACGTCCTTGGTGACGACGGCGCCCGCGGCGCTCAGCGGGTGGCCGGTGGTGGTGATGATGGTGTTCGGCCCGACCATGCAGTAGTCGCCGATGTGCACCGGCGCTCCGTCAAGAATGGTGACGTTGTAGTTGGCGGTGAGGCTCCTGCCAACGTGAATGTTCTTCCCGTAGTCGCAGTGGAAGCCGGGCTGGATGTCGAGCTCTTCCGGTTTAGGGGTGTGGTGTGGGTGCTTGGTGTTGTGGTTCGTGTCCCTGTGGTGGGTTTGCACACTTGGGGAGTGGGGGCCGGGGGTGGGTTCCGCGTGATTGTGCGGATCTGGTCTGTGGCC
>NZ_JAUMUL010000109.1 GCF_030530635.1 Actinomyces sp. | reverse complement strand
ATACAACATCGTCCGCACCATCACCTACCTCACCGACCAAGCCGAAACCCAAAAAGGACACTAAAACACCCACCAAACACCGCCTGCTCGCATCCGCCGGTCAGTCGCCGGGCACCCGTAGGGTGCCCGGCAGGCCCAGGTGAGGCCACCGCCACCGCCACAACCATCCGACAACCACCTCCCCGCCGTCGGCGAGGGGAGCGGGACCGGCATTCGCGGCCACTTGTGCACGCACGGGGCGCAAGTGTGCGCCGAAAAGCTTGGGTTCAGCCTTTGCTGCCGAGTTGAATCAACCTGTGAGGCGGGACGCATCCCGCCGGGCCCAGCCAAAGCCGGCGGGCTCAACCCGAACACAGGAGTTCAGATATGAGCAAGAAGCTTCGCATCGGCATCGTGGGTCTGGGATTCATCGGAACCCAGAAGCACCTGGTAGGCCTGGCGCAGCACAAGGACAGGTGTGAGATCGTCGCCTTCTGCGACTTCGACATTGAGCGTGCCGAAGCCGGCAAGGCCGAGTGGGGCAACGAGGACGCCTACACCACCACCGATTACCAGGATCTGGTCGCCGACGACTCCATCGACGTCATCCACGTGTGCACCTGGAACGCCAACCACTGTGAGATAACCTGTGCCGCCCTGGAGGCCGGCAAGCACGTAATGGTGGAAAAGCCCATGGCCGTAACCGGCGAGGACGCCCGCAAGATGCGTGACACCGCCAAGCGCACCGGCAAGAAGCTGACCGTCGGCTTCCAGTACCGCCAGCGCGAGGAGTACCAGTTCCTCAAGGCCCTGGCCGACGAGGGCAAGTTCGGTGAGATCTATGCCGCCAAGGCCCACGCCACCCGCCGCCGCGGCGTGCCGATCTGGGGCGTGTTCACCGACAAGACCAAGCAGGGCGGTGGTCCGCTCATCGACCTGGGCGGCCACTCCATTGATGTTGCCCTATGGCTGATGAACAACTACGACGTCGCCTCCGTCACCGGCGTGGTCAACTACAAGCTGGCGGACAAGCCGCAGGGCAACATCGGTGGCGAGTGGGACCCGGCCACCTACGAGGTAGAGGACTCCGCCTTCGGGTTCGTCACCTTCAAGAACGGTGCCTCCCTGTTCGTCGAGGCCTCCTGGGCATTGAACATCAAGGCCGCCCGCGAGGGCTGCATCACGATCATGGGTACCGAGGCCGGTGCCGAGACCATCCAGGACCCGGCCGGCTCCGCCAACCTGATCGTCGACGTCAACTCCATTGAGGGCGGCAAGCAGGTCAACACCGGCTTCGGCGCGGGCGGTGCCTACTTCTCCGCCGGCGGCGTCGGGGGTGCTCAGAACGGCTTCGCCTACATGGGTGGCCTGGAGGCCGGCCTGTGGCTCGACGCCATCCTGAATGATACCGAGCCCTACGTGACCGCCGACCAGGCCGTCGTCGTCACCGAGATCCTCGACGGCATCTACGCCTCCGCGGCCCAGGGCGGCAAGCCCGTCTACTTCGACTGACTGCCCGACGACGTCGCCCGACGGCCAGCAACAGGTTCGGCCCCGGTCCCTGCCGCGGGGTCGGGGCCGGACCGCACGGCGGCCGACTCTCCCGGCCGCACCAACCGCAGTACGCACTCAGAGAGGAGCGCACAAATGACCTCGCCGATCAAACGCGGAGTCAGCCTGTACTCATATCAGCACGAATACGTTCACGGCACCATGGACCTCGAGGAATGTGTAGCCGCAGCCGCCAAGGAGGGTGCGCTGGGCATTGAGACCCTCGGCGAGCAGATGATCCCCGGCTTCCCCTTCCCCGGGCAGGCGGATCTGCCGGACTCCTTCTACTCCTGGTGGCAGGACCTCATGGCGAGGTACGACACCACGCCGACCGTCCACGACATGTTCCTGGACACCAAGCGCTACCACGGCCGCCTGCTCAACCACTCCGAGATGGTCGACTCCCTCAAACGGGACATCCGGCACACCGCCAAGCTCGGCGCCAAGGGCATCCGCATCATCGTCAACACCCCGCCCGAGGTCGTCGAGTCCGCCGCCCCCTACGCGCGCGACCACGGCGTGTGGATGGGCGTGGAGGTCCACTCCCCGTACTCCTTCGAGGACGACTGGATCAAGCGGCATCTGGAGGTCGCCGCGCGCGTGGGCTCCGACGTCGTCGGCTGCGTGCCGGACATGGGCATCTTCGTCCATAAGCTGCCGCGCGTCGTCGTCGACCGGGCCCTGCGCGACGGCGCTGACCCGGAGCTGGCCCGCGAGATCGCGGATACCTACAACTCCCACGGCGACACCCAGGCCCTATTCGACCGCCTGGAGCGGCAGGGCGCCGACGGCGTCACCCTGGACCTGGCCCGCAACGGCATCCACATGATCGCCCAACCCGTGGACTGCCTGCGCGACCACGCCGAGTTCATCAAGCACATCCACGCCAAGTTCTACGAAATGCATGAGGCGCCCGGCTTCGACTACTGGCACGAGTACTCCATTCCCTACCACGAGATCGTTCCCGTGCTGGAAGAGATCGGCTACGACGGCTACCTCTCCAGCGAGTACGAGGGGAACCGCCACATTGAGGACGCCGAACCCGTCGACTCCGTCACGCAGGTCGCCGCCCACCAGAACATGCTCAAGGCATTGATCGGGAAGGAGAACTGACATGTTCGACGAGATGATCATTCGCGAGGGAAGCGTCCGCAACGTCACAGGCCCCGACGGCGAGGCGGTGGGCTTCTCCTTCGAGGCCCACATCCCCTACTACCGCGGCCTGGGACTGTCCATGATCGAGACGCCCGAGGTCACGATCGACGGCGAGGCGGTGCCCGCGGAGGATCTGCGCTTCACCTACGACGGCGTGACCCGCACCTTCGCCGAGCTCGCCGACGTCTCGGACGTGCGCTGGGAGCTGCGCACCTTCGCGACCATCACCGTCCTGCGGCCCGGCGGCCTGACCCCCGGCGAGCACGACGTGCACGTGAACCTGCGCCTACGCGTGTCCTACCTGCCCTTCGTCTCCGAAAACCGTTTCACCCGGAAGGTCGCGGTGGCCTGAAACTGCGCCACCTCACTGCTGCCTCACTAGTTACCAAACTCGAACCAACCGAAGGACTCACCTATGCCCACCAAATTCATGAAGCTCGGCTTCGACGAGCAGGTGCTGCGCCGGCTCGCCAACGACTCCGACGGCTACGTCCTCGACGTCGGCCTCAACTACTATCGCGGCACCCCGATCTCCGCCGTCGAGCGGATGGAACTGAGCGTCGACGGCGAGCGGGTCGACGACGACCGCATCCTGGTGGAGATCAACGGCAAGTTCCTGCGCCTTAAGCAGGTGCCGCTGGCCTTCACCGAGTACTGGGGCGTCAAGACCCCGATCCGCCTGCACGTGACCGGCGAGCCGCTGGCGGCCGGGCCACACGACGTCGACTTCGTGTGCGAGGCACGCGTCGTCTACATGCAGTTCGCCCCCGGCGTCTATGGAATGTTCGACGCCTCCGCATCCGCCACCCTCACCGTGGCCGAGAACTCTGAGAACTGAGGAGCAAGACCACCATGGCAACGATCAACGGCATTGAACAGGGCATTTCCTGCTACAGCTACACCCAGGAGTTCATCGAGAACGACGACTGGAGCATTGACACGATCTTCGAGCACGTCGCCTCCAAGGGCGTCAGCAAGGTGGAGCTGGTCGGCGCCCAGACCTTCCAGCAGTACCCCACCCCGCGGCCCGAGGAGATCGACGCGGTACTCGCCGCCGGCGCGAAGCACGGCGTGGAGGTCTTCTCCTACGGCGGTTACGTGGACCTGGGACGCATCACGGGCTACCAGATGAGCCGGGAGGACATCCTCTCCGACATCCGTCTGGACATCATGACCGCCCGCAGCCTCGGCGCTAAGTATTTGCGCGCCACCGGCTTCGAGCCGGAACTCGCCCCCGCCGTCAACGACCTGGCCGAGCGCTACGGCGTGCAGATCGGCTTTGAGATCCACGCCCCGCACACCCCGGCCGACGCCACCACCCGCGGTTTCATGGAGGCGATCGGGAGGAACCGGCTCGAGTCCTTCGGATTGGTGCCCGACTTTGGCATGTTCATCGAGCGGCCCACCGAGATCGCCATCAACCGCTACGTGGGCCTGGGCGCCAAGCGGGAGACTCTCGACTGGATCATCGCCAACCGCCACAACGGCATGACCGAGGAGGAGATGCAGGAGCACGTCGCCAAGAACATGGGCGGCGGCGAGGGCGAGAAGGTCGCCATCTCCGAATGGTTCGGCTACCTTTCCTTTGCGCCGGCGGAACTCGACTCCTTCGCCGCGATGGTGCCGTATGTGAAGTATGTGCACGGCAAGTTCTACCACCTGGAACTCGACGCGGACGGCAAGGTCTTCGAGCCGACGATCCCGTATGAGAAGGCGCTGTCGATCCTCGCCGCGGGCGGCTTCCAGGGCGCCTTCATCTCCGAGTATGAGGGCCACGCCTTCTACCTCAACGACGCCGACGAGCAGCTGGACCGCCACCTGGCCCTCGGGAAGAGCATCCTCGAGACCCTGTGACGGACCGCCCCCGACAGGGGCGGGCGCCGGCTCGGTGAGCGGGGTAGCGGGAGGCAGGGCGGTGAAAGGGCGGGAGGAGAGGTGCGGTAGGCACAGCGGGGAGAGGAGCGGGCGCAGGTTGGCGGCATCAATGCCGCCCGTCGGCCACGCCCCCCTCTCGCCGAGGTCGGGTGATCTTACGTGCCGAGGTCGGTAGATCTTACGTGCCGAGGTCGGTTGAAAAGGACGGCTGTTCTCGCAATTGGGGCGGCGCAAATGATGTGGGAGCGGCCCGTCGGTTCTCCCTGAGACGCAAAGGAGCGTGTCATGAGTGAAGTGAAGGAACGGAAACAAGAGATGGAGTGCTGGGTGTTTTTTGGACTTTCGGTTGTTGTGTGTTTGTCAGGCTGCTTTC
>NZ_JAUMUL010000108.1 GCF_030530635.1 Actinomyces sp. | reverse complement strand
GGGCTCGGTGGTCGGCTCGACGGTGGGTTCCGGCGTCGGCTCGTCCGGGAAGACGTTGGTCGCCACGATCTTCACTGTGGCGGCCGCATCGATGGGGAATGTCAGTGACACCCCGTTCTCGATCGGCGTCGCCGTCGCCCCCTCCACCTCGTAGGAGACGCTTACGTCCTCGGGCAGGTCCTTCTCGATGATCTGGCAGGTGGAGGAGGACTTGGTCGTCACCGGCGTCGTCGCCTGCCCCGCCTGAATCGCCGGCAGGTCGATGAAGTCGGCGGACAGGCACTTGTAGGAGAACTGGTAGGAGGCGTCGGCCGGCGCCGCGGTTCCTGATGTCAGTTTCTCGACCGTGAATGATGCACGGTGACCCGAACCGGTCCCGCCGCTGTTGGGCAGCTCGACGCGTCCGACCACCGTGGCCGGCTCGCCGTCCTCGGCAACCGAGATCGTGGCGGTATTGACCAGCTCGTCCAGGTCGGCGACCTCCGGGCCGACGTCGGCGCGTAGATCGATCTGGAGAGATTCGTGAGCGGGCTGGTAGCGCCCGTCGACCATCGGGTTGAAGACAATGCGTACGCCGCCACCGGCGGTCTGTGCGCAGGACCAGCGGGCCGAGTCGATCTCGTGGTCGTAAACCACCTCGGTGTGCGGATAGGGGGTACGGTCGTAGATCTTCGCGCCGTCGCAGGTCATGGTGAGCCCTTCACCGCCGACGTCCTCAACGACCAGCGGTTCGTAAACGTCCTGCGCGGTGGTGCCGACGTAAATGCTCCAGCGAGAGCTGCTCACGTCGGCGTCGTACAAGCCGGTCTTGCCGCTGGACTGGTCGACACCGGAAGGGCCCGGGCCCACGTAGGTTCCGGGCAGTTGGAAGCTGCGGCCGCAGGAGCTGAAGGTCAACGTGTAACTGCCGCCCGCATCATCTACCTGTGAGCGGTCCCAACCCAGGGTCACCCAGGCCGAGCCGGTGATGTCGCCGTAGGTGTCGGCATACTCGGACAGGACGAAGTTGAGCGTCTTGCCGGACCACGTGGCGCGTCCGACGACGCCGCCGTCCGGTGCCGTCAGATCAAAAGAACTCGGGCCGCGGTTCTCCAGCTCTGCCGGCAGGGTCAGCGTGAAGCTGTCCCCGGAGCTTGCGGTGGCGGGCGCGGTCCACGCCAGGTCGGCGCGAACCAGACCGGAGGCGTCAGAAACATAGACACCATTGGATACGTGGGTGCCCGCCCGCCAAGCGACGGAGGTGACGGAACCGGCGCAAGTGGCTGCGACCGTGTCGGTTTCCGCCGCGTCGCCGACCGTGTTGTCGGCCGCAGCGGACGCAGCACTTGGAGCGGCAAGAGCTAGCACGAGAGCTGCGGCGCAGGCGAGTGAGCGTAACGCCTTCATTGTGTTTCCCTTCGATGAATCGGGGGATCTGTCACTGAGTGCGGCACCCATCGAAGCACGGGATTAGTCACGAGCTTGCCAGCATCGAGTGGCGAAAGCCTGCCATGGCATATGCGCGTCACGCGGTTTACGGCACGTCGGACGCGTCGTCCGCCTGTGGCAGCCAACCCAGTCGAACCGCCTGCATCCCCAACTGGAAACGGCTCTGTGCACCCAGCAGACGGTTTAGTTCGGCGATTCGTCGGGCTACCGTCCGCAGGCTCATGCCGGTCTGCCGTGCAATAGCCTCATCGGTCATACCGGAGGCGAGCGCCCACACCAGCTCCCGGTTGTGCGGCAGCGCCTCCTCGGCGGACAGTGCCCGCGGCATCGGTACGGCCGTGCGCCACAACTGTTCGAACAGTGCGCCGAAGGTCGCCACCACCTCGGTGTCAGTGATGCGGGTGGCGACGACTCCGTCGTCGGCGTCGGAGCGCAGGATGAGCGCCGTCGTCTCGTCGGCGAGGAGCATGCGGAAGGGGAGCCGGTCCACGAAACGGGCCTGTTCGCCCTGACGGATGGATTCGGCGACCACGCGGAAGTAGGCCGGCTCGTGCAGCGAGGCCATCTCGTACAGGGCGCGGTGGCGCACGCCGCGGCGCAGCGACTCCGCCTGCATGCTCGCCTGCTTCCCTGCTGAGGAGGTCAGGTACGGCGCGCGATCCATCCCGCGGAACTCGGTATTGGCGGTGGCAAAGAGCTGGTTGAACATGGCGATCGCCCGCTGCGGGGAGCGGGTTGTTTCCACCGTACGCAGGCCTCCCTGCTCCAGCAGATCCAACTCGAGGGCGGCGGCCTCGGCGCGGCGGGCATCCTCCTGGTGCTGCCGCCCCAGGTCGCGCAGGGCGCGGGCGGCCGACCGCGGACTGATGACTCCGTCGGCGACGACGGCCAGGCCGGCATCGATCAACTCGGCCAGGCCGGGTTCCTCGGAGTCTGCGGCGCGGGATGTGCCGTCCAGCAGCGTGAGATACAGGGACTCGGCGGCGTCGCTGATGCCGAGTCCGGCGAGTAAGCGGTTGGTTGCCCCGACCTCCGGATCGCTCATAGCCGGGATGCTAGTGATGAGTGCCGGACTGAGGCTGGAAGCGAGGTCCACGGAATCGGGGTGGGTTGGTCGTGGAACGTGCCCCGGCGAGAAGAATCAGAAAGGCGCGCATTAGCCGGATTATTGTTGTCGGACTTACGGTTGCCCGAGAGCGCGCCGGTGCCGACCGCGCCGCCGTGGTCTGAAACACTGCTGCGTCCCTCCCCCATTCACCCAAGCACCCAGGAGGCCCCATGACGGACTGGATCACCCCACCCACCGACGGCGGAGAGCGCCTCGACGGCGTCGGCCCGGCGCTGCTGACCGCCGATCGCGTGCTGACCGGACGCCGCGGCGAGAGCGCCGGCAGTCTTGAGATCATAGGTGAACACGATCCCGCCGGCGGCGCCGTCTTCATCGACGGCGCCCGCATCTGTGCCGTCGGCCCCACCGCCGAGCTGACCGCCCGACTGGGTAAACTGGCCGAAGCGGCCGGGACCGCCCCCGCGCAGGTGCGCCGCGTCGACCTGCCCGGCGCCACCCTCATGCCCGGGCTCATCGAGACCCACGCCCACCTGCCCACCTCCGGCACGGACGTGGAGTACCCCGACTACGGGGCGCATGAGGTAGCACGACTCACGCTGAACGCCGCCCGTTCCGCCCGGGAGCTGCTGTCCCTCGGCGTCACCAGCTTGCAGAGCCTGGGCGCCCGCCACTACGTGGACGTCGCCCTGCGCGACGCCATCGACAACGGCGACCTGCGCGGCCCCCGCATCACCGCCGCCGGGCCACAGATCACCGTCACCGCCGGTCACGCCCACCACGCAGGGGGCGAAGTGGACGGCCTGGACGACATCCGCCACCAGGTGCGCCTCCACCACAAGCGGGGCGTCGACACCATCAAGGCGATGGCCACCGGCGGCTTCACCACCTCCGGCTCGGTGCCCTGGATGGCCCAGTTCAGTCAGGAGGAACTCACCGTCATGTTCGCCGACGCCCACCGCCTGGGCAAGTGGACCGCCGCCCACGCCCACGGAACCCAGGGCATCGAGCGGGCGGTGCGTGCCGGCGTCGACTACCTCGCCCACGCCTCCTTCATCAGCCCCGCCGCCCGCTCCGAACCCGACCCGCGGCTGGCCGACGAGATCGCCGCCGCCGGCGTCTACGTGGACTGCACCATCACCGCCGAACTGCCCCGGCTGATCGCCCGCGACGACGTCTTCGCCCCGCCCGCGCGCATGCTGTGGGAGCACGGCGTGAGAATCGTCGCCGGGCACGACGCAGGCATCCCCGGCGTTCCGAATCGCGGCTACGTCGGGGGCCTGGAGGCGCTGGAGGCCGTCGGCCTGCCCCGGACGGAGGTGCTGCTCGCCGCCACCTCGCGCGCGGCCGCCGGCATCGGCCTGGCGGGTGTGACCGGGGTGCTCGCCCCCGACTTCGACGCCGACCTGATCGCCGTCGCCGGAGATCCGCGCACCGGGCTGGGCGTCCTGCGCGACCTGCGACTAGTAGTCAGCCGGGGACGCGAGTTCATCCCCGACCGCGTACCCGGGCTCGCACACCGCACCGACCTCGACGCCTTCACCGGCCCGGGCGAGGTGCTCGGCGCCTGGCGGAACCGGGACGTGCTGCGCGCCCGGCATCCGGAGGTGTGAGGCGTGTCCGTGTACGTGCCGCCCAGGCGGGAGCCCGAACACCGGGGAGCCGAAGCCCCCGCACCCCTGGACCGGCTGCGGCGCATCGCCGACGAACTGGCCCGCCTGAGCGCCGCCCACGACCCGCGAGCGGCGGTGGACACCGGCATCCTGCCGCCGCCTGAGCGTCCGCTGCTGCCGGCGCTCGGACCCGACGCCCTGGCCGAGCGCGCCCGGGTGGCCCGTCGCCTGCGGGACGCCGCCCGCGCCGTGCAACTGCCGGAAACGGCTGCAGGGACGGCGGACGGCAACAGCCCGGGGGGTGCCGGCGGGGCGGGGGAGGAGGCCGACCGCGCCGACCACAGCAGCGGTGACGCCGGTGGGCGCCGCGGACCGGAGGGCCTGCCACCCGACCCGCTTGATGCGGCCACGCGCGCCCGCGTCCTGCGCGACCACCTGATCGACCGGCTGGACGCCTCCCTGGGCATGCTCGACTCCTGGGAGGAGGCCGCACAGCTCGGCGGCCTGACCTCACCGCTGCAGCGTCTGCGACGCGAGCTGCGCCCGCCGGCACTGCGCGAACATGCCGCCGATCAGGCGGAGGTGAGCGGCACTGAAACCCACACCGGCACCTGGGGCGGGGCGGGCCGGCAGAGGGCCTGGGAGGTGCTCGCGGGCAGACTCGAGCACCTGCCCGGCGCGCTCGCGGAGTTGACCGCGTCGCTTGACGCCGCCGCCGCGCACGGCGTGATCGCCCCACGCAGCCAGGTGCTTCTCGCCGCCGACCAGGCGCGGACGCTCGCCGGCCCGGGTGAGGGCGTCGGGAGCATCGGTGGCCTGCTGGCGGCCGCCCGCAGTGGCCGGGGCGCACCGCCGCGGGCCCTG
>NZ_JAUMUL010000031.1 GCF_030530635.1 Actinomyces sp. | reverse complement strand
CCTGGGTCCAGGGCGGCTAGGGCGCGGCGGATAGTCGACTCCGACGGTAGCGGCCGGCCTTCCTTGATGCCGAGTTCGGCCAGGTCGCCGGGGTCCAGATCGGCTATGTGCTCCCAGACGGCCAGCAGGGTCCGGCAGCCGGCCAGCACCCCCACCGCCGCCAGAGCCAGCACCACATCAAGCCGATGACGGCGCCCGCGCCGACCACGAGGGTCAGGAACCGTGGCGAACACCCCCACCAGGGACTGGCGCGACAAGGGCGTGGTGGTGGATGCTGACACAGCGGCGCGACCTCTCCGGTATCGGGATTGTTAGCACCACCTATCGTCACCGGCGGGTCGCGCCGCGCCCCCGCAAACACACCGAAAACCCCAGACATCAGACAACCCACCACCGACTTTGCCGACCCCCTGGCCCTTCTGCAAGCAGTGGCTGAACGCCTCCGATGGGATCATCTACCTCCCGGCGGTCCTGCACCGCTACTTCCCCACGCCGGCGCACGACAATCTGGGGTTCTACTGTCTTGGTGTCGGAGCAAAGAACGATTTCGCGCTTATGATGTCAAGTCAGGTTGTTGACGTCCAAGCTCTTGGAGCTGGGCAGAACGGCCAGTTCTTTCCACGCTGGACCTGGGAGCCGGTCGACCGGCCCGTCCGGGACGCGGGCATGCTCGATCTGGGAGCGGGGGCGAGCGGCGTCGTCGGCAATGATGGTGGGAGCCCGGATGGTGAGGGTGCGGGCGAGGTGATTGGCGGCTACCGCCGGGTCGACAACATCACCAACGCCACTCTGCGTGCCTACCGGGAGGCCTACGGGCCGACGGTCGGCAAGGATGACGTCTTCTACTACGTCTACGGGCTGCTGCACTCGCCCGACTACCGAGCCCGCTACGGCGCGGACCTGAAGAAGTCCCTGCCGCGCATCCCGCTGGTGACCTCGCGCGCGGACTTCGTCGCCATCGCCACCGCCGGGCGCGGGCTGGCGGACCTTCACCTGGACTACGAGAACGTGGAGCCATGCGAGCTGACCCTGACCCTCGACGGGAAGGAGGTGCCGTGGGCGGAGCGCGACGCGATTGACCTGGCTTTGCTACACGTAACCAAGCTGCGCTACGGCAAGACCCGGGTGGACGGAAAGCCGGTCGCCGACAAGACCAGCATCGTCTACAACGAGCACGTGACCGTGTCGGGCATCCCGGAGGCGGCGCAGGACTACCTGCTTGGCTCGCGCAGCGGCCTGGACTGGCTAATCGACCGCTACCAGGTGAAGACCGACAAGGCCTCGGGCATTGTCAACGACCCCAACGAGTGGATGGCCGAGGGCGCGGGCCAGGGCGAAATGGCGGGGCCCCAGCCCCGCTACCTGCTCAACCTCATCGCCCGCGTCACCACCGTCTCCGTGCGCACCCAGCAGATCGTGAAGTCCCTGCCCCCGCTGGACGTGCGCGACTGACCGCGATCCCCCGGCGGGTGCGTCATGTTCTCGCCGATTTGTGGCGGGAGCCGACGCACTCGGTGGTCAGTAGCGGGTGAGCCAGGCCTGCCGGTCGGGATGAACGCTGCTGTCGTCCGGTGCGGTCACCGTGTACCCCGCATCGCGCAGCACCTCTGCGGCCACATCGGGAAGCGAGGCCGCCATGGCGCGCACCTGATCGGCTCGCCAGGCCACACGCTGCTTGGTGAGGACTTCTAGGGCGTCGTCACTGTGGTCCACGCCGAGGTCATGGATGAGCATCTCCAGGAAGTCCTCCAGAGTGGGCCGCAGTCGCGGACCGCCCGCGGGAAAATGAATGTCGGACAATTGCGGTGCTCGTTCCGCGCTGGCCCGGCGGGCCACCTCGCGCCTGGCGCTTCCGACGCCGTTGCGGGTCATGGCGAAAGTCCAGTCATCGCGATGGGCGTGGACCTGGAGGTGGCAGCACGGCACATCGGAGTGCGGGTGGCGTAGATATTCCAGGCGTACCAGGGGTTCACTGCCTTTTGCAGGCAGCAGGATGAAGGCCGACTTCTCGACGAGCATGAAGGAGTGGCGCGCTGACGCCGTGCACTCGTAGTGGACCTTCAACTTCAGCAGGCGCCTCCCGCCCACGGTCAGCGCCACCGCTTTGTCTCCGGGGGTGGCGACCGTCGCCTTCCAGACGTTCTTGTGGGTAGCGGCATCAGCGACGAAATCGGGCGCATCGGGGCACACCGTGCGCACGGTGGCGGTGGTCTGGGCCGCGAAGTCGTGGGTCTGGCGCTCCTGCGCCGAGAAGTCCTCCATCAGTCGGACAAGAGGAAGGTGACGGCGTGGTACTCGGAGAAGAGGGTGGCCTCGTCTTCGTCGTAGTCCCAGTCCTCCTCGCGCTCAAGCGCGCGCTCAAGACTGCCGAAGCGACGCGTGAGCTTATCGACCACATCCGTCTTCCGAGCCTTGAGCTCATCCTCTGTGAACACGCGGACCAGGTTGTTCGTGGGTGCTGACATGCGGACCTCCTTCCTGCTTCCTCCACTGTAGCCGCACCGTATGACAGGAACCAGCGCTCCTAGCAGGTCGCCCGCGCCACCGCATGCCATGTTGCGTAACGGCGACGCCCACTACCCAACCCGGTTGAGACGCCGCAGTCTCCGCGACGCCGTGCGTACAGTGTTCCCAGCCGACGCCGAGGATGAGAATCCTTGGGACCCAAGGAAGGGCGGGATGACGGTGAGCGACGAGGTCGAACTCAGCGAGCAGTGGTATAGGAGGGTGGAAACGGGCCATGAGGGTACGCACCTAGCAGAGTCGCGGAGGACGCCGGGGGCCTTCGCCAGTGGCGAGTTGGATGATGACACGAACCAGGTAGTGAACTCTTCGGAGTGGGTAGCAGACGATCCGTACGAAGATGACACGGTTGACGAAGGCAACATGGGAACGCTTATTGCCTGTGCTGTGACCGCTGTTGGAACGGCTGCTATCACATATGTGGCAACAAAACACTTGCATCCATGGTGGCTGGAACGTCGAAGGCCTGCGGTCGGTCGCCTTTGGAAGAAGGTGACACATCAAGATGAAGAAAATCGAGAGGAACTGACGCTGCGGGAGGTCGACGAGGTGGTCGGTAGCGAAATGACTCCCGCAGACTTGTCCGATGCCGTAAGGCTTGTGCGTGAGAACCTTGGTACGGAAGAGGCTCAGCGTGAGCTTCTGAATATCCTCGTTCACGCCGCGGCCATCGCGGCATCACTACGCCGACTGTCGAACGCAGCGATCGACGACCGCGATCGCACTGTGCTGGAGTGGAGGAAGGCACTGGAGGGGCTTGCTACGGAAGAAGTCGCGGCCTGCATCACCTCTTTGCTGGAGAAGGCCGAGACGGATGACGAGCTTGCACGGCTCCTCGCGGGACTGCTCGGTGTACATGAGGATGACCTCTCGTCGATGCAGTTGGTAGACCGCCAGGCGGTGGCAGAAATCCTGCGACTCCCGGAGGAGTAGATCCGCTATCTGACGCGAACCCGGTCGGTCTGTTGGATGCCTGCCCGGTCGTGCATCTGGATGAGACCCGCGCGAACCTCGTCATAGATTATTGAGGAAGTAGTGGCCGCTGTCTCAATCGAGACGACAAGGGCGTAGCGGATGCGTTCGATACGGCCGCTCTTCTGCCCATCCCTCATGCACTCGACATGGATCGGGAAGACATCGCCGTCGTTGAAGGTCATCGCCTTGTACCCGTCAATGACCTCGTGCTGGAGGCTTCCGCGCCGCACCGCGTGGTGGTCGGCGTCCACGCGGTCTCCGCCAGCAAGCCTCATGTCGGGAGTCGTGAAGTAGACTTTCGCCGCTCGATAGGTGTTGAGGCCCCGAGTCGTCGGCGCCCAGTAAGCGAGCGTGATGACGAACCGGTGCCACTCCGCTTTGCTGCGTAGGGACAAAGGTAATGGAAGCTCGTACGTGTGACGCTCATCGAGGCCGATCTCGTTGCCAGTGATCACCACAGCCCGATTGACGGCGCCTCTGGATCGATCCGGATCAAGACGTCCATACCCGAGGATCGGGGTCAGATCCTTGCGCGATGATTGCGGGGCAATCTCCTTCTGCCAGTCGCCCCACGAGCATGTATGCGCGAGCAGTGCTCGGACGAGGAGCGGGTGGAACACCCTCTCGGGAAACCTCGGTGTCTCTGTGTCGCCGGGAGCGGCTTCCAGGGCGTCGAATAGCATGCTCGCCTCCCGCGTCACAAGTGCGGTGGCATGACTCGTACCGCAGTCGAACATGGTCTTGTCCGTCGCCCCGGACGTTCCTGGGGAGGCGACCTGAACTCCCGGGCCCTGGAGGCGGGTAGGTGCACGATAGAGATCGACGTGCTCTTCCGAGCCGGGCAGTGGACGGCGGAAGAGCATCCGCCCGCCGTTGTGGAACAGGTCGGGTTTGATCGATCGGGAGACGCCAGGACCGGTTGCGGAGTAGAGCGCAGGAGAGTCTGGGCGCGTCAGGTCCCAGGCCGTCGAAGAAGGGGCGACCTCATCTGCGGCGTCGGCGTGGACTGCTCCGACCGTGATCGCGTTCATCGCGTCCCCGGGCGGATAGATCCCGCGTAGCAGCTCAGAGGAGAAGACTGCCTGGCTGGCCGCCTCCTGCGCGCTGTTAGCATCCCTGGCGGCGGTGCTGGGAACGCGGATCGGGCCGGCGTGGTTGCCAGCGCTCACGACGAAGAGGATGTTGTACTTCAGTGCGAGCCAGTCCAGAAGACGGCCGACCGGACTCATCCGCCTGATGAGGGGCCTGTCCCGATCTCCGATGGACAGGTTGATGATGCGAACACTCGGCGCCCACGCCGGCCGTCCAGACTCTCCCACGAAGAGGCGCCTGACAGCACGGTGAAGGAGGTCCACGAGCAGGGTGTCCGGTAGGACTCGTTCAGCGTACTCCCCGGGCTTCCACTCTTTAGGTTGCATGATCGGGCGGACGTAGAGCGGCCGCTCCAGCGGCTCACCCGGCGCTGACAGATCACCATGGATGATGAGGGATGCCATCGCCGTGCCGTGCGAGCGCGCGGAGACCGGGTAGTCGCCCTCGACGCCGTCCGCGTCATCGATGAGGATCCTGCCCGCTAACGCATCGTGGTTCTGCACGGGAAGCCCGTCAAAAAGGGCGATCCGAGGCTTGCTTTGGCTGGGGTGACCGATGGGGAAAGAAGTGGAGCTGGTCTGTGAGGGATGAGGTGCGACGACGCTCATAGGTTTGAAAGGGCTGACAAACATGACCTCTTCCGCCCTGAGCAACCGGATCGCCTGCGCGCCTCGTCGCACGACGTCCTCGACCTGCTGGCGCGGGAGCTCTACGAGGAGGGCGTGATAGCCGATCTCCTCGATCCGCGCACGGTTGACGACTCTCCCGCCGCAGTCGCTCAAGATCTGTATGATTGTGCGCTCGGCATCTGACCTCCGCCCGCGGTCGCGGTGGTACCACAACTCGACTTCTGCACGCACCGGGCTGGAGGACTGGCCTACCACGGCGAGCGTCTCCTGCCAGTGACGGAGGAGACCGGTCTCCCGGATGCGATCCTCAGGGCCCCAGCGGCGAACGTCTGCGAGTTGAGCGAAGGCGTCCTTGAACTTGCTCAGACCGTGTTCCAACTTGATATTGGGATCGTCCTGCCAACGCTTGAACAGGCTGATCAGCTGGTCGACGGCCTTCGCGTTCGTCATCGCGAGGTAGAGCGAGTGCGGAACCGGCTTGTCCGTACGTCCCTTCTTGCTGTCCTCCATATGGAAGTCGTCGTCGGGCTCGGAGTCCTCTCCAAGCATCTCCGCGAGAAACTCCAGACCTTCGATTCTTTCCACGGCCCTGTGGAAGTCCTGGACTGAGCCCGCCAGGTCGAGCACGATGACCAGTGAGGGATCCACCTCTGTTGGCGTATCCGTCCCTGCCTCAACCCGTTGAGCGGCGAAGGCGTCAACAAGTTCTGTGAACTTGGGCCCCAGCCGTTCACCCTGGCGCTTGCCTCCGGGACCCGCGACTTTCGGGAGCGGGCGACCCTTTGGCTTGACCCTGCCGCCTTCAGGCACGTGTGGAGGGTTGAACGCCAGGAGCGGACGTATCTGCGCGGTCACGATCGAACTGATCCCTGCCAGTGCTCAAGCCGTTCCTTAACGATCCTGCGCGTGTCCGCGCCAGGCGTCTCGAGGATCGTTCGGCGTCGGACATCCAGAGCGAACTCCTCCAATTCGGCGTAGCTCGCGCCGACGAGCTTGTCAGCCAGGGTGCGCGGCGTGTAACCGAGGTCCCCTCCGAGTCGGTCGGCGAGCCGCTCCAGGAACCTGGTCGCCTGAGCTCTCGATGGTGCTTTCAACTCAGTGCGCACCTGGAACCTCCTCCATGCCGCGCGGTCCAGGAGTTCACTGTGGTTAGTCGCCCCCACGAGGATGACATGCGGAGGCAGGCGGTCGATCTGGAGCAGTAGCGTGGAGACGACGCGCTTGATCTCCCCCGTCTCATGCTCGTCCGCTCGCTCCTTGGCAATCGTGTCGAGCTCGTCGAAAAAGAGGACACAACGGCGTGTCCGCACGAACTCGAAGGCGCTGTCCAGGCGGGCCGCGGTCTCCCCGAGGAAACTGGAGACCACGCCTTCGTAGCGTATCACGTAGAAGGGCAGCATCAACTCGGCCGCAATTGCCTCGGCCACGCTCGTCTTGCCGTTGCCAGGAGGACCCGCCAGCAGTAGACGGTGGCGTGGTTCGATCCCGTAGCTGCGCAGCAGATCCGCGCGCTGCTGCTCCTCAATGAGCTCAGCCACAACGCGGCGAGTTATCGGGGCTAGTTCCAGGTCATCTAGACGCCGTCGCGCCACCACCTCATGAACAAGGTCGCGTACCGATGCAGCATGATCATCGCGCGGCAGCCCATGCCCAGTCGTGGTGATGATTTCGGACAAGCGATCTGCGAGCAGGTGGTGCTGGTTGGCGCGTTCCTCGGCGATCAGGCCTTCGACCACGATCCGAAAACGGTCGCGGTCGCCCCGCCGCTCGGCTTCGACCAGGTCCAGTAGTAGATCCGCTCGTGCCATGCTCTCACCTCCCGGGGCTGAATCTGCGGGCATGCAGGTTGGGCGGTCTTCGCTAGCAACGCTACCTCGGCTAGCGATGCTGGAGTTGCTAGCAACGCTGCAATTGCCTCTCCCGCTTGCGTTTCCTGTAACGGTAGCGCAGCCCACCGACTCAATCGCGGAGGCCAACGCCGGATTTCTCCCGCGGACGGTGGCGACAGCCCGGGAGCAATGCCGCCGCACACCCCGCACGCCGCCCCGTCCCATGAGACGCTTTCGGCTACGCACCGCCCCCCGGCTATCGTGGGCCCATGCGCGTGTACAACTTCTCCGCGGGCCCAGCCCAACTGCCGCTGCCTGTGCTTGAGCAGGCCGCCGCCGAGCTCACCGACTGGCAGGGTTCCGGTATGAGCGTGCTGGAGGTCTCCCACCGCGGGAAGGACTTCGTCGCCTGCGCCGCTGACGCCGAGGCGGCCTTCCGCCGCGTCGCCGGCGTCCCGGACGGCTACCGCGTCCTCTTCCTGGCCGGCGGCGCCACCGGCCAGTTCTCCGCCATCCCCATGAACCTGGCCGCCCGCGGCGCCACCGCCGCCTACCTCAACACCGGCCAGTGGTCCAAGAAGGCCATCAAGGAGGCCGGCCGCCAGGGCGTGGACGTGCGCGTCGTCGCCGACGAGTCCGCCTCCGCCTACACCACCACCCCCGAGCCCGGCTCCTTCACCGTCCCCGCCGACGCCGCCTACCTGCACTACACGCCCAACGAGACCATCGGCGGCGTCGAGTTCCCCTACATCCCCGACGCCGGCGACGTCCCACTCGTGGCCGACTTCTCCTCCACCTACCTCTCCCGCCCCATCGACGTCGAGCGCTTCGGCGTCATCTACGGCGGCGCCCAGAAGAACCTCGGACCCGCCGGCCTGGCGATCGTCGTCGTGCGTGAGGACCTGCTCGGCCGCGCCCGCGAAGACGTGCCCGCCATCTGGGACTGGAAGGTCATGGCTGGCGCCGACTCCATGCTCAACACCCCGCCCACCTTCTCCATCTACCTGCTCGGGCTGATCCTGCACTGGATCGAGTCCACCGGCGGCCTGGAGGCCATGGGCGAACGCAACCGCGCCAAGGCGGAGCGCCTGTACGCCGCCATCGACGCCTCGGACTTCTACACCAACCCTGTTCAGGCGCGCTCCCGCTCCTGGATGAACATCCCCTTCACCCTGGCCGACCCCGCCCTCGACGCCGACTTCCTCGCCGGCGCCGACGCCGCCGGATTGACCAACCTCAAGGGCCACCGCAGCGTCGGCGGCATGCGCGCCTCCATCTACAACGCCATGCCCGCCGACGGCGTCACCGCCCTGATCGACTACATGACCGAGTTCGAGCGCACCCGCGCCTGACGGTCAGGTAAGCCCAGTAGAACCGCAGGAGAAGCCACAGCCATGACCAAGCAGTTCCGCATCCAGACCCTCAATGCCATCTCCGGCGCAGGCCTGTCCCGCTTCCCCGACGAGCGCTACGACGTCGGCGGCAACGTCACCGATCCCCACGCCATGCTGGTGCGCTCGGCCAAGCTGCACGACGTGCCGATCCCCGACTCGGTGATGGCGATCGCCCGCGCCGGCGCCGGCACCAACAACATCCCCGTAGACGCCATGACCCGGCGCGGCATCCCGGTGTTCAACACCCCCGGCGCCAACGCCAATGCCGTCAAGGAGCTGGTGCTCGCCGGGCTGTTCATCGCCTCCCGCAACCTCATCCCCGCCGCCCGCTTCGCCCACGAGCTCACCGGCGACGACGCCGAGATCGCCCGCGCCGTCGAGGCCGGCAAGAAGCAGTTCGTCGGCTTCGAATTGCCCGGCCGCACCCTGGGCGTGATCGGACTGGGCGCGATCGGTGTGCAGGTCGCCAACGCCGCGCTGGGGCTGGGCCTGACCGTGGTGGGCTTCGACCCCGGCATCAGCGTCGAGCACGCCTGGCACCTGAGTGCCGAGGTGCAGCGCGCTGAATCCATGGAGGAGGTGTTCCGCCGTGCCGACATCCTGACCGTGCACGTGCCGCTGATCGAGTCCACCCGTGGCCTGGTTTCCACCCAACGTGTGGCACTGATGAAGGCGACGGCGGTGCTGCTGAACTTCGCCCGCGCCGAGATCGTGGACGAAGCGGCCGTCGTCGCCGCCCTGGATGAGGGCGCCCTGGGCGGCTATGTGTGCGACTTCCCCTCCACCGCCGTGCACAAGCATCCCAAGTGCATCTCGCTGCCGCACCTGGGCGCCTCCACCAAGGAGGCCGAGCGCAACTGCGCCCTCATGGCCGTCGATGAGCTGCGCGGCTTCCTGGAGGACGGGCAGGTCCACAACTCGGTCAACTTCCCGGAGGCGGTGCTGCCGCGCGAGCCCGGCACTCGCCGCCTGGTGATCGTCAACCAGAACGTGCCCAACATGGTCGGGCAGGTCTCCACCCTGGTGGCCGAGCGGGGCCAGAACATCGCCAACCTGCTCAACCGCTCCCGCGGCGACCTCGCCGTCACGCTGGTCGACGTTGAGGGCGAGCTCGGCGAGGACATGCTGGAGCAGTTGCGCGCCATCGACGGCGTCTTGTCCGCCCGCGCCCTCGAACCCGCCGCCTAAGGGCGGACACTGGCACCGTAGCCGCACCTTTGGGCAGGGCGGTGCGGCTGTGCGCGGTTGGCTGTATGACTGATCAATGCCTGATCAGATCAGCTTGATGCGAGACACCTCATGTGTGCGGATGTTCTTGATCTGAAGCACCTGCTCGGGGTCCTTCAACTCGTCGTCGATGAACTTCAGCAGGCCGGTGGCCTGGCGGACGATGTCGGTGACGGTGGTCCCCTTCTCCTTAGCCAGGGCCCTGAGTGCCTGCGCGGTCTCGTCGGTGATGTTCACGCTCAGTCGCGTTGTGGCCACGATAATGCTCTCCTTCGGTATGCCGTGGATTAGCCGGCACGACACCTGACTTCGCCATCACAGTACATCCTGAGGATGTAAATGTCCACATGGGATGTGGTTGCTATGTGGATAGAGGTGGACTGCGAGGGTCCTTGAAAATGTATAGGGTGTGGACAGCTGAATCACACCCATGTAGCGTAGGTCATGGTCGCTCCTTTGGCTGCATACCACTGCGAGGGGCTTCAACCCGGGAGGGAGATGGGCAGATGACATCACCGGCTACTGCGGGCGATCAGCGCGAAGGCATTGGAAGGACGGAGACTGTTCACGCGGCGGGAGCCTCTGAAGGCGGCATACGAGTTGAACGATCGTCGTCGACGTCGCGTGAAGAGCCTGTCGCGGCCGAGGCGGGCGTGCCGGATGGGGTGGAGGCTGGCGAGGCTGCGGGAGACGCTGGCGGGGAGGTGAAGCCGATTGATGAGGCCGACACGGTTCCCGCCGAGGGGCGTCTGGAGGGCAACATTGATAAGGAGACCTACATAGAGTTCCGGCGTGAGGGTATGCGCAGCTGGTTGGCATATGTGCTGGGTGTAACGCTGATCGGCGTGGTGGTAGTCGGAGCGGCGGGCTGGTTGTTCTTTGGGCGGCCGCTGCAGGACTGGGTGACCTTCACTGCACCGATCTTGACCATGATCGCGACGGTATCCGGCTTCTACTTCCGAGACCGTCAGGTTGAACCACGGCGACAAGATCAGTGATGTGAGTTACTGAGGTGGTTGATGATGAGGGCAAGATGCGACGCTGCGGTCTTGGGACGTCGGCTGCTTCCCCGGGTCCTCAGGCGCCCCAGACCGGGCCTTCCCTTCCGCGCCCATCTGATCTACTATCTAGTAACTACTAGATAAGCGGCGACGGCGCCGCACAGGAGGGCACAATGACGCAGCACTCGGGCCGGCTCATCTTTGGAGCCGCCTACTATGACGAGTACACCCCCGCCGCCGCGGGCCCCGACCGGCTTGAACGCGACATGCAGATGATGGTGGATGCAGGCTTCACCACCATCCGTATCGCCGAGTTCACCTGGGGCACCTGGAACCCCGCCCCCGGCGTCTTCGACTTCACCCACATCGACCGCGCCCTCGACGCCGCCGCCGCGCACGGCCTGGACGTCATCATCGGCACCCCCACCGCCGCCATCCCCACCTGGCTGGCCTCCCGCCATCCCGAAGTCCTCGGCGTCACCGCCGCCGGCCCCAACAAGTACGGGCCACGCCAGAACATGAACATCCTCGCTCCCGCCTACCGGCTCTATGCCGAGGCCGCCATCCGCGCCCTGGCCGAGCACACGGCGCCGCGCGCGCACGTCGTCGGCTTCCAGCTGGACAACGAGACCAAGTACTACGACGCCGCCAACGCCGACATTCAGCGCGCCTTCGTCGACAGCCTCAAGCAGCGCTTCGGTGCTGGACAGGAGGGCCTCAACGCCCTGAACTCGGCGTTCGGCCTGAACTACTGGTCCAACCGCGTAGGCGCCTGGGAGGACTTCCCCGACGTCACCGGCACCATCAACGGCTCCCTGGCCGCCGCCTTCGATGCCTTCCGTCGCCGCCTGGTCACCGATTTCCTCGCCTGGCAGCGCGCCATCGTCGACGAGTACCGCCGTGAGGACCAGTTCGTCACCCACAACTTCGACTACGAGTGGCGCGGCTACTCCTTCGGCATCCAGCCCGCCGTCGACCACTTCCAGGCCGCCGACGCCGTCACCCTGGCCGGCGTCGACATCTACCACCCCGGCGAGGACCACCTCACCGGCAAGGAGATCGCCTTCGGCGGCGACATCTCCCGCTCTCTGAAGGACGGCGCGCCCTATCTCGTCCTTGAGACGCAGGCGCAGGGGCAGATGGGCTGGCTGCCCTACCCCGGCCAGCTGCGACTGCAGGCCTACTCCCACCTCGCCTCGGGCGCCTGCGGCGTCATGTACTGGCACTGGGGCTCGATCCACAACTCCTTCGAGACCTACTGGAAGGGCCTGCTCTCCCAGGACTACTCGCCCAACCCCACCTACCGGGAGGCCTGCGTCATCGGCCGGGAGCTGAAGGAGCACGCCGCCTCCCTGGCCGGGCTGAGCAAGCGCAACACCGCCGCCATCATGGTCTCCAACGAGGCCTGCACGGCCCTGGAGTGGTTCAGCCTCGAGGCCGGCTTCCCCCGCAGGCTCGCAGGCGGCGGCGCCGGCTACAACGACGTCGTGCGCTGGGTCTACGACGCGCTGTTCGACCTCAACATCGAGGTCGACGTCGTGCCCGCCGACGCCCCCCTGGAGCGCCTGCAGCGCTACGACCTCCTCGTCGTGCCCGCCCTGTACAGCGCACCGCAGTCCACCATCGACGCCCTGCGCGCCTACGCCACCGGCGGCGGGTCGCTCATCACGACCTTCCGCACCGCGGTGGCCGACGAGAACGTCCAGGTCTGGAGTGACCGCCAGCCCCACGGCCTGTCCGGCCTGCTCGGCCTGGGCACCGACCAGTTCACCCGGCCCGAGGGCGTGCGCCTGGCCCCCACCGGGGCGCTGGCGCGGGTCCTCGACTCCCCGGTGCTCACGGGCACGGAGCCGGTTGACCTCGACGCCCGCGTCTTCATGGAGCTGCTGACCCCCATCGAGGCCCCCGAGGGGACGGGGCAGGTCGAGGTGCTGGCCACTTACGAGCACCACGCCTGGTCCGGCCCCGCCATCGCCCGACGCCGCCTGGGCGAGTCCGGCTCCGTCACGCACCTGGCGACGTGGACGAGCCCCGAGCTCCTCCGGGCCGTCGTCCTGACCGTCCTCGACGAGCGCGGGCTCATCGGCTGGCCCGAGATGCTGGGCGGGACGATCACCGTGCGCCGCGGCACCAACGGCCGCGGTCGGCAGTTGGGCTACTTCCTGAACTACTCCCACGACGCCGTCGAGATCGCCCTGCCGGTGAGCGGGGACGACGTGCTCGGCACCGCCGCCGCCCCGGGCGCCCGCCTCGAGGCCGGCACCACCGTAACCCTCCCCGCCTGGGGCGTCCTCGTCGTCGAGGCCTGAGCGGGCCACTGACAGCGGCGAAACGCCGCCAACCAATCGCAACGAAGCACAAAATCCCCGCCATTAGGAGAACCCATGACCGACACCAGCCCAGCCAACGTCTCCGCTGCCAAAGCCGCCGGCTTCCAGTTCTACGCCACCACCGAGGCCGACCCCTGGTTCACCCCGGACACCCCTGTCACCATCGAGCCCATGCAGACCTTCCCCGGCGCCTTCCTGCGGCTGGACGCGCCCGCCCAGGAGATCGACGGCTTCGGTGTCTGCTTCAACGAACTCGGCTGGGTGGCGCTGTCCCGCCTGTCCGAGGCCGAGCGCACCGAGGTGCTGCGGCAGATCTTCGCGCCCGGTGTAGGCACCAACCTCACCGTGTGCCGCATGCCGGTGGGCGCCAATGACTTCGCCACCGACTGGTACTCCTACGACGAGGTAGACGGCGACTTCGCCCTGGAGCACTTCAGCATCGAGCACGACGACGCCACCCTGGTGCCATACATTCAGGCCGCCAAGGCCCACCGGCCCGACCTGACCCTGTGGGCCTCCCCCTGGGGGCCGCCGTCGTGGTTCAAACGCAACAAGCACTACGCCTGCGCCGCCCCCAACCCCATGAGTGAGCAGACCAACTTCGACAACGGCCTGTCCCCGGACAACCAGATCGAAGAGGGCACCGACGGGCTGATTCTCACGGAGGAGGTGCTGGACGCCTACGCGCGCTACTTCGGCAAGTTCATCGACGCCTATGCCGAGCGCGGCATCGACATCTCCATGGTCATGCCGCAGAACGAGTTCAACTCCGCGCAGATCTACCCCGCCTGCACCTGGACGCCGGAAGGCCTGATCGCCTTCCTGAAGCACCTGATTCCGCAGATGGAGCAGCGCGGCGTGGAGGTCTTCTTCGGCACCATGGAGCGCCCGGATGACACGATGGTGGAGAAGGTGTTGGCCGATCCGGAGGTGGGCCCGCACATCGCCGGCGTCGGCTTCCAGTGGGACGGTAAGCGGGCCGTGCCCTTCATCCACCACAACCACCCGGAGCTGAAGATCTACCAGTCCGAGCAGGAGTGCGGCGACGGCAAGAACGACTGGCGCTACGCCCGCTACGCCTGGACCATGATGCGCCACTACTTCAACAACGGCGCCAGCGTCTACGACTACTGGAACCTGGCCCTGGACGAGGGGGGCGTCTCCCGCTGGGGGTGGAGCCAGAACTCCCTGGTGACCGTGGACCCCGAAACCGGCAGGAGCCGCTTCACCTACGAGTACTACGTGCTGCGGCACCTGTCCGGCTTCGTGCAGCCGGGCGCCCGCTTCGTGCCGGCGCTGTCCTACACGGGGTATGAGAACCTGCTGGCCTTCCACAACCCGGACGGTTCGGTGGTGGTGGCCGCCCAGAACGACATGACCACTCCGCAGGAATTCGTGGTGGGCGTGGGCGGCAAGAACGTGTCCTTCACCGCCCCCGCCGACTCCCTGGTCACCGTGGTGGTGCCAGCCGAGCACGTGGAGGTGGCCCCCAAGCCGCTGGCCTGAGTGGCGCGCGGAGTGCGGGCGAAGGTAGGAAGGCGGTGTCGGTAGCGGTTGGCGGTGGGGGCGGGCGGGGGCAACGGGCCTTGGCTGGCTATCAGCAGTCCTCGTGCCTTGGGCCGGGGTGTTTGGTTCTTAAGCGGGGGTGGGCTCAGTCTTGCAGGAAAGAGCGGATGACTTTCGCCAGGTTGGAAGGGGCTGTCGTGTTGATGGCGTGGCCGTGCCCGGAAAGGTCTGTCAGCCTTGTGCCCGGTGTTGCCTGCGCCATTTCGGCGGCCGTGCGGCGCAGCCAGGCGGCGCTCGCGGAACCTCGGAGTAGCAGTGTCTTTGTGGCGATCCGGTTGAATCGTTCGGGGCAAGCGCCGAGTGCGTTGATGGCCCGCATCTCCCTGGGCCAGGTGGGGGCGAGCGCCACTTGTTCGGCCCAGCCGGGCGGCTTCGGACGGCGGCGATCTCCTCCTCGGAGAACCCGGCGAACTCGCGTATTCCCGTGATCAGCGCGCCTTCCGGGTCCCCGTCACGCAGCAGCTCCTCGACTGCTGGGATGGGGCCGTCCCCGGTTGGAGTATCGAAGCGAATGCCCGGTTCGTAGACGATCAACGCGGCGGGCGGCACAGTGCCCTTCGCGCTCGCATAGGCCAGGGCAAGGCTCCCCCGAAGGAATGCCCGAACAGTGCGGCATCTCGGCCGGCCGCGGCCATCACGGCAGCAACGTCTTTGACCTCATGCTCCAGGGAGTGCTGCGGCCCTTCCGGGCTTGGCCCGTGGCCGCGCCGGTTCATCACGAATACGGTGAAGTGGTTGGACAGGGGCTGTGCGACCGCCTGCCAGTGGGCGGCGGTTGAAAGTGAGCCGTGGATGATCACGATGGGACGCCCTCGCCCGAGAACGTCGACGGCGAGTTCAATCCCGTCGGTTGTCGGGATGAGTCGTTGCTCAGGGTGCATGCCTTACTCCGTTCGACTTTTGGCGGTGTTACTTACAGGGGTGTGTCAGGGCTCCGTCCGGCGGGGACGAGCGCGGCAGGATGAGTGTCAGTGGCGGGTATGGACAGCGGGATGTCCTCGGCTCCGGCGTAGGTGACGACCACTTCGGCGTGGGCGTTTCCGATGGATTCGCCGAAGGCCTCGCCGGCATGCACGACGCGCGTGCGGCCGGTGTCGCGCTCCTCGAGCGTGAACTCGCCGTCGATCAGGGAGTGGCAGTGGCTCCTCGGAGGGGGCTGCTGCGCCAGTACTGGAAGCTCACCGACAGAAAGTATCTCGTGTCACTCACCGTGCGTGGCTGCGTCGTCGTCGCGTTTTCCGACTTTGGGGTGTATTACACGACCCCGGGGTGGTCGTAAAACGTACCCCGGGGTCGGAAAACGCAAGACCGGCTAGCGGTAGTCGTCCCAGGTTGGGGAGGGGAAGAGCACCGCCTCCCAGCGCGCCCACTCCTCGGTCAGGGAGATGGACGGGTGGCGGAAGAAGCGGATCTGGGCGCCGTCCATCGCCTCGATCGCCATCTCCACCAGCGGCCGCATCGTCTCCCAGCCGCCTGCCGCCATGACCTCGGGAGGCAGCCGCCACGCGAAGGAGGAATAGTAGTCCCACACCTGGTCGGGTCGGTTGATGAAGTAGTCGTATGCCGGATGGCGCGGGTCAGTGGCCTCCACCCCCAGCGTCATATACAGCTCCATCAACTCCGGGCGGGCCTCGTTTAAGGACACCAGGTAGCGGAAGTAGGCCGGCAGGCTGATACCGTCCGGATGGGTGGCGGCCGGGTCTCCCGAGTCGATGAAGTCCTGCGGAGTGCCCTGGCGGTCGTATCGTCCTGAAAGCAGTAGCTCCAGCAGGCCGTTCTTGGTGCCGATGTAATGCAGCAGACCCGCCTGGGTGATGCCGACGGCGTCGGCCACCTCCTGCAGCGACAGGCCATTGAAGCCGTGCTTGGCCACCAACTCGGTGGCGACGTCCACGATCTGCTCGCGCCGCTCGGCGGCGGTCATGCGATGGCGTTTAGCTGAGGACGGCGGCATGGTCCGATTCTACGGCCGGTCGGTGCGATCGAGGCGCCGACCGGCCGCGGGCGAGGAGGGTTTCAGCGCACCTTGCGGATCGCCAGGATCGAGAAGCAGCCGATCACTGCGCAGGCGATGGATATCGGGAACACCAGCGAGTAGCTTCCGGTGTGCGTGACCACGAAGGAGGTGATGATCGGACCGCACATCTGGCCGAAGGTGGTGGACATGTTGAGTATGCCCAGGTCCTTGCCCGCGGTCTCGGGGTTGGGCAGCACGTCCACGTTCAGGGCCTGATCGACTGAGCCGTACACGGCGTAGCCGAAGCCGGCAATGAAGGCGAACAGGTACATGCCCGTCGTCGTCGGCATGATCCAGGGCATCGCCACACCCAGGGCGAAGCACAGCGAGGCCATGACTACCGGTACCTTGCGCCGGTGCAGCAGGTCTGACAGCGGCCCGCCGAGGAATCCGCCGGCAAGGCTCACCACCAGGATGATGGTGTTGGTGACCGCCACGGTGGAGGCGACCTGACCGGTGGACAGGTCCAGATAATCCTGGATGATGTACAGCTGGTAGGCGTTGATCATCTGATAGGAGATCAGCATGGTGAAGCGTCCGAAGAACGCCTTGTAGAAGTCACTGGCACCGCGGGTGGGCGGAATGAATGAGCGGGCCAGGTCGGCCAGGGACTGGCCGGCCGGCGGCAGGTCGGCGGCCGAGCGTTCCCGGGGCCACAGTGCCACGGCCACGATGCCGGAGATCCCCATGAGGATGCCGCCGACGACGAAGCCCGAGGTGGCGGCCGAGCCTGCGGTGATGAAGGAGGCGCCGATGATCGCACCGAGCGGGTAGCCCATCGCCGCGCCTACGCCCCAGAAGGTCGACATGGTGCCGCGGATGGACTCGGGTACGCGGTCGGACAGTACCGCCACGGCCGGAGCGAGCATCATGTTCAGGCCGACCATGCACAGGCAGTAGTCGAGCGTCAGCAGCTTGGTGTTGCCGATGACGCCAACGGCGAAGAGCGTGACTCCGCCGATGATTCCTCCCCAGACGACCCAGGGAGTGCGGCGGCCGAAGCGTGAACGGGTCCGGTCGGAGAAGTTGCCGAAGACCAGGTTGGAAACCAGGGATACCACGGCTGTGATGGCGTTGATGGTGCCGAGGAGCGCATCGGGGTTGTCAACACCGAGGTCCTTGAGGCGCTGTGGCAGTAGGACGGAGGCGATGATGCTCAGTCCCACTGCCCACAGGACCGAGATCAAAAGGAATCCCGCCCCGAAGCGCACCATGGCGCCACGGTCGAGGGGCAGGCCGGTGTCGGGCGCGAGGTTGGATGGGACCGAGGCGTCTTCCTCGGCGGGGGACGCGGGCTGCTGTGCCACGTGCGTTAGTCCTTTCATCGAACGGCTATGTTCGTCAAAGACGGTTACTTACTACTTAGTAAGTACGATCGGTAGATTAAGGGCCGGACGGCGGACTGTCAAGCGTGCCCGCTACGTAGGCACTCGACGGTGAGGTGCCGGGCGCCGCCGCCCTCGCGGGCCGATCCTGCCGCTGACCCACCACGCGACGTCGACGCGGGCACCGCCGCGCTCCCGACCCGATCTCACACCGAACCCTCACTGCCGTCGGACCGCGCATGCGGAAGGCTATGCCCATGCGCCTGACCGACGACCTCAAGGACCTCTCCTCCGTACCGGCCTTCCGGACCCTGCTCGGCGTCCGGCTCGTCTCGCAGACCGGCGACGGCATGGTGCAGGCCGGCCTGGCCACCCTGTTCTTCTTCCAACCGCAGAACATGACCAGTGCCGCCGGCGTGGCCGCGGCACTGGTGGTCATGCTGCTGCCATTCAGCGTCGTCGGCCCCTTCACCGGCCCATTCATCGATCGTTGGCGCCGCCGCCAGACCCTCCTGTACGGCAACCTGGCGCGCGCCGGAATCATCGCACTGACCACACTGGCGCTGCGCGCCGGGGGAGTCGGCCCCGCCGTCTATGTACTGGTGCTGGTGGCCCTCGGCGTCAACCGCTTCCTGCTATCCGTGCTGTCCGCGGGACTGCCGCAGATCATCGACCGTCGGCGGCTGCTGACCGCCAACTCGATCGTGCCCACACTGGGCGGTGCGGCCACCGCGCTCGGCGCCGTCATCGGCTTCATACTGCGCCTGGCGTTACCGGCCGGAACCGCCCAGGACACCGCCAGCCTGTTGACCGCCATGGTCCTGTACCTGCTGGCCGCAGGCGTCGTCACCCGTCTGGGCGCCGGGCAGCTCGGCCCGGACAAGCCCGCCGACGACGGACTCGGCGCCGCGCTCGCGGCCACCGCGGGTGACCTCGTCAACGCGGTGCGCTATCTGGTGCGCCGCGGAACCCCCGGGCTGGCTTTGACCACCATGGCGCTGCACCGCTTCGTGTACGGCATGCAGGTGATCACTATGATCCTCACCGCCCGCAATCTGCTCGCCGCTCCCGAGGACGCCGATACGGGACTCGCCGTCTTCGCCACCCTGATGGGCGCCATGATCGCCGGCCATGGCCTGGCGGTGGTGCTCACCCCCTTGGCGCACGAGCGCGTAACGCCGTCGGCCTGGATCGTCATATGCCTGCTCGGTGGCAGCATCGGGCAGCTCCTGCTGGTGGCCACCTACCAGCAGACCCTCATGACTGTCGGGATTTTCATCTTCGGCGTGGGGGTGCAGGGTGCAAAGATCGCCGTGGACACCATCGTCCAGGCAGACACCGCCGATGCCTACCGCGGCCGCGCCTTCTCCATCTACGACGTCCTGTTCAACACCGCCGAGTGTGTCGCGGCCGGGGTGGCCGTAGTGGTCATGCCCGACGTCGGCTGGTCGCGTTCGGTGCAAGTGGCGCTGGTGATCTTCGTATGGTGCGTGGCGCTGGCCTACCGCAGTGGCTTGCGCGCGCTGGGCGGTCGCCCCCGCGCCGTCGTCGGCCTGCCCGGGCTGGGCTGACTCCTCACGCGGTGGCGCGCAGCCGCGCCCTGCGCACCAGTTTGCGCAGCTCATCCACCCACAGCACCAGTGAGGCCATGGCCACCGCGACCGCCCAGTGCGTCAGGTCCAGGCTCGCCGTGGAGAAGGCCGCCTGCAGGAACGGCACCTCCACCACCGCCACCTGCAGCACCACGCCCAGGGCGATCGCCCCCCACAGCCACTTGTTGACCAGCAGGTGACTGAAGGCGGAGACCGTCTCGGAGCGGGAGTTGACGGTGTTGAACAGCTACGCCAGCACCAGGGTGGTGAAGGAGACTCATCCGCAAGGCAGGCTACCATCCGATATCACGTCCGCGTAGGATCGTCACCATTTGGTCACCCGTGATGGGTAAGGAGCGTGTTGGCAGTGGCAGCAGCAATCGACGACAGCGGGAGGTCCGGTGCTCGGTCCGAGATGGCCCCCGCTGGAGCGGACAAGGAAGCAGAATCCGTCGGCTATGGTGCCGTGAGTCCATCAGGTGGAGACATCTCGGTAGTCTCGCCGGGCCGACGCCTCATGCGGAACGTCCTGCGAGGGTTCCTGGCGGTCGCGCTGGTGGTGATGGGAGGCGTTTCCGGTTGGCTGTGGTGGACCAGACCGCCAGTACGGGAGGTGCCGTTGCCCGATGAGCTTGCCGCCAAGGGAGGAACCTACGCACAGGTTCATGTGAGTATCGAGCCACTACAGACCGCAGCAGGCCAATTGCAAGTAGGACCATTGCGCTCGGAGGGGCACGAATGGATCGGCACGCTGCTGTGGCGTCACAATGACGGCATCCAAGAGCCCATTGAACTACGACTGGGAGAAACTACTCACATCGACGGACTGGGCACAGTCACCTTGTTCGCCGTTAATCCAGAACCGCTCTTCCCCGACTACCGATTAGGAGGTTGGACCTACAAGGTGTACATCGTCCTCGACCCCGGAGTCGAGCGAATAATGTGAGCACTCACGCGACATGACTTTGGTTATGGTATTTCTCCGCCGATGTCGGTGCGGTTGAAGTATTTCTCGTAGTCCTCACGGGTGATGCGGATAATGCCGTCGTCTTCGGCGTCGGAGCCGTCGGCGGTGTTGTTGTGCGCCCAGGGGTTGCGCAGGGTCACGTACTCCTCGTCTATCGCAATCACCGTGTAGGCGTGACCTTCGGCGATCTGGTAGTCGCCGGTTCTGTCGCGACCGTCGATCGCGGCGTCCGGATGCTGCCTGTCGGCGACGTCGGCGTCGGTGTTGGCGGTCGCATCCGACGCCGTACTTCCATCACTGAAATCGCCGCCTGTGCCCGCGACCACCGGCCTGCCATCCTGCACGGCCTGTTCGATCTGCGCCCACTCCTCATCGGTGTACTGATGATCCTCGCGCACCGCCCCCAGAAAGCCCGAGGTGCCTCTGGTGTCAACTACTGGCGGGCCGTACTGCCCGGAGATCGCCCGCATCGCATCGCCGGGCCTGCCGTACGGCAGGCTGTGGTCGCCCAGGTACTGGCCGTAGGCGCGCTCATACACGCTCATCAGGTTCGGCCCCCGCCGCCCACCACCCAGATCATCACCCTGGTTACCGTCGGTGTAGTAGTCGGTGACCCTGATCTCCTCCGGAAAACCGAAGAAGTTGTACAGGGTGACGATGAACGCCTGATCCTCCTGGCTCCACCGCACATGATCCCGTAGGAACTGCTCCCCATCCTCAGACAGCGAATACGCATCCAAAGTCGCCAGAAAGTAGCAATCACCAATATCCGCCTGGTCTACGGGGTCCCAGTCCGCAGAGCCGTCAGCCTGCTGCCGCAACCTGCGGATGTCCTCATCACTGAAAGCCGTCTTGCTCCCGGTACCGTCATCCTCGCCCTTGCCCGCACCAGCCACGCCACCCCCATACGCGCCGCCGGCGCCAGTCCCCGACGCCACCCCGGAACCGGCACCAACCGCGTTTAGGGCGGCCGCGGTGTGCATGGCCGCAATACTGACCCGCGCCCGGATCCCTACCGCCGCGCCCGCGGCCGCGTAGCGCACGCCTGCCACCAGCACCGCCGGCGCCGCCGAGTCAACGGCCTCCATTAGCGCCGACACCACCAGCGCCCGCAGCCGCTCCAACGCCTCCTGGGCCTCAACCAGCACCTGGGCGTAGGCCTCCAGATGATGCGCCCCGTCCAGCAGGCCGGTGATCGACTCATCCAGGTCCCGCTCCAGACCCCGGGAGGAGGAGCGGAACGCCTCTGCGCTTTCCCCTTGCCAGGACGCCACCGCCAGGCGCGAGGACACCACCGAGTCGGCGGCCTCGCCCAGCACCCGGGCACTGGCCCGCCAGGAGTCCGCCACCGCCAGCACCCCGCCGGGCGAGCCCGGAACCTCACCAACCACCCCGCCGGCGACCGCGTCCGCACTCAAACCCATACCGGCCTCCCTTTCCTTACCACGCACCACCGCGCCTCGGCTGACAGCACCACAGCCACCAGCCCGGCGAAGATCACGCTCCCATCAATACGCGCTCACTGTAACCCCACCGACACCAACACCACCAGCGTATGGGTACCCGCCTTGCGCCTACCTCGGCGTTGGGAGACTGGCTGCCATGGCATTGGCCGCTTGGTGGCTTCTCCATCAGCGGGCCGTGCTGCTGGTGAGGTTCTTGATCTTCTTCCGTGTGGCTGCGGGGGTGGCGGTGCTGGTTGTGCCGACGTCGGGTGGTCGCGGGCCGTGTGGGTCGGTCTGGTGGGCTTCGTGTGGGGTGTGGCGCTACTCTACCGCAGCCACGTGCACGCCCTGGCGGACTGGCCCCGCGAGGTGATTGGCCTGCCCGGGCTGGGCTGAGGCCCTACCGGATCCCCGGCCGCAAAGGGCTGCGCCGCACCCTGCCGTGCGCAGTCCGGGAGGGTGCGACGTCGACGGCGGTGGTGCGTACCTGAAGTCCCTCACGCTGTGCAAGCGCTAGGCAGAACTGTGTGTGATTCGATGCCGGAGGCCACTGTGCCCTTCCGGCAATGCGAATTAAGTGCTGGAGAACAGCTGCTTCTATCTCACGCCAGGACAGTGCCAGTTGTGCAAGCGCTTGCGTAAACCGACCAGGCCGACGTATGCTCGTCGTGTTGCGCGGTGATCATCGATGACGCCGTGTACACCGGCCGGTACCCACCGGCTCAGTCCCATCAACCGCGACTCTCTCAACCCATCACCGCAGCTGGGCTCGGGCCGTCCCATGGCCAGGCGTAGGCACGCCGTCGTTCCCGCTGAGGTCACCAGAAAGGGATCGGCATATGCGATCTGTGAACCGTACGCCGCGCCGGGCAGCGGCGCTCGCCTGCGCACTCGTCCTCGCCACCACGGGCGTGGCCGCCTGCTCCCCCGGGGGCGGGCAGGCCGCCGACGCGCAGGCGGACTGCGCCAAGTACGAGCAGTGGGGCGACCTGTCAGGGGAGACGATCAACATCTACTCGCCCTACGTCGGCGGCGATCAGGAGCGTCTGGAGAACTCCTGGGCGGGTTTCTCCCAGTGCACCGGGGCGGAGATCGTCTACGAGGGCTCGACCGACTTCGAGTCGCAGATCCAGGTGCGCATCCAAGGAGGCAATGCTCCGGACATCGCCTTCATCCCCCAGCCGGCACTACTGAACACCCTCGCCCAGCAGGATGTGCTCATCCCCGCCTCCGACGCGGTGGCCGCCAATGTTGAGGCGGGCTGGTCGGAGTCCTTCTCCGACTACGCCACGGTCGACGGCACCCTGTACGGCTCGCCGCTGACCACCGGAGTCAAGTCCTACGTGTGGTACTCGGTGCCCCTGTTCGAGGCGGGTGGCTACGAGGCCCCCAACACCTGGCAGGAGCTGCTCGACCTGACCGCCCGGATTCAGGCAGACACGGGGCAGCGAGTGTGGTGCGACGGCTTCGAGTCCGGGGCCGCCACGGGATGGCCGGGAACGGACTGGCTGGAGGACTTGGTGCTGCGCACCGCCGGTGAGGACGTGTACGACCAGTGGATCGCCCATGAGATCCCCTTCAACGATGCGCGGATCGTTAAGGCGCTCGATGAGGTCGGGAAGATCCTCAAGAACGCCGATTACGTCAACGCCGGCTTCGGGGACGTGACCTCGATCGCCTCCACCAACCAGATCGACGCCCTGACCGCGGTCACGGACGGGGAGTCCTGCTACATGTCCCACCGCACCGCCTCGGCCACCTTCGACGATGACGTCACCGTCGCCCCGGATGGCGACGTCTGGGGCTTCTACCTGCCGGGAACCAGCGCCGATGCCCCCAAGCAGCTCGTGGGCGGAGGAGAGTTCACCGTCGCCTTCACCGAATCCGAGGCCGTGGAGTCCGTGCGCCAGTACCTGGCCTCGGACACCTGGGCCAATGACATCGTCACCCAGGGAATGGTCTCGGCCAACACCGGAGTGGACGCCTCCAACGCCCCGACACCCCAGCTGGAGAACGCCATCGAACTACTCCAGTCCGACGGCGCCGTCTTCCGCTTCGACGCCTCCGACCTGATGCCCACCGCCGTGGGCGGGGGCACCTTCTGGAAGGGGATGACCGACTGGGTGCTCGGATCCACCACGACGCAGGTGCTCTCCGACATCGAGTCCGGCTGGAACGACTGAACTCGCCCGGGGGGGCGGCGCCGGCGTGTGCCGCCCCCCGGTACCCGGGAACCGGAGGACAGGAGAACAACCATGTTGGCAGGATGGCAGGACAAGCTCCTGCAAGTCGGTTTGGCGCTGGCGGCCATCGCGATCGTCGTCGCCCTGGTGGTGCTCGTGGTCGCACTGGCGGAGCGGTGGCGTGCGAGGGAGCGGATGATCGCCCTGGTGTTCGCGGGACCCGCGTTGCTACTGCTGGCGGTGGGACTCGTCTATCCCATGGGTGGGACGGCTCTGATGTCCCTGTACGACGGTACGCAGACGCAGTTCGTCGGCCTGGACAACTACCAGTGGATCTTCACGGACCCGGCCGCCGTGCGCTCGCTGCTGAACACCCTGATCTGGCTGGTGGTGGTCCCCGTGGCCTCAACCGGCTTCGGCTTCCTGTACGCCCTGCTCATAGACGGCAGCCGCTTCGAACGCTTCACCAAGACCCTCATGTTCATGCCGATGGCGATCTCATTCGTGGGGGCCTCCATCATCTGGAAGTTCGTCTACGCCTACCGGGATATCTCCCGGCCCCAGATCGGTCTGCTCAACCAGCTCCTCGTCTGGCTCGGCCAGGAACCGCGTCAGTTCCTCATCGACTCCCCCGGGAACACGCTGTTCCTGATCGTGGTGATGATCTGGACGCAGACCGGCTACGCCATGGTGCTGCTGTCAGCCGCCATCAAGGCCATGCCGGTGGACGTCGTCGAGGCCGCCCGACTGGACGGCGCCGGCGGCCTGCGCATGCTGACCAACATCACCATTCCCCTGGTGCGGCCGACCCTGGTGGTCGTGTTCACCACCATCGCCATCGGATCGCTGAAGGTTTTCGACATTGTCCGCACCATGACCGGCGGCCAGTACGACACCCAGGTGATCGCCAACACCATGTACGACCAATCCTTCCGGTTCGGACAACCCGGAATCGGATCCGCCCTCGCCGTGCTCCTGCTGGTGATGGTGGCGCCGGTCATCGCCTTCAACGTCCATCAGCTCCGCCGCAACCGGGAGGTACGAGGATGAGCGCCGCCGCTCCCGCCACGCCGTCGATCTGGGCCCGCACCCATACGGCACTGACCTCCAAGGCCGCCTCCGGGCTGTCACTGCTGATAGCCCTGTTGTGGACCGTGCCGACCTTCGGCCTGTTCATCTCCTCCTTCAGGCACAAGTCCGACCTGAACAACTCCGGCTGGTGGACCTTCCTGGCCAGGCCAAGCCTCACGCTGGACAACTACACCGACGTCCTGTTCGGCGGGTCGGCCTCCAATCAGCTGAGCAACTACTTCTTCAACTCCCTGCTGATCACCCTGATCGGCGCCTTCGTGCCGATGTTGCTTGCGCTCATGGCCGCCTACGCCTTCTCCATGATCGACTGGCGCGGACGCGACCTGGTGTTCACGGTCGTCTTCGCCCTCCAGATCGTCCCCATCCAGATGACACTCGTTCCCCTGATGCGCATATTCGTGGGTTCCGGGGTGTCCAAGACCCTGCCCTTCGTGGCGGTGTGGATCGCCCACACGATTTACGCCCTGCCGCTGGCCGTGTTCCTGCTGCACAACTACATGGCGGACATTCCGCGGGAAATCGTGGAGGCCGCCAAGGTGGACGGCGCCGGACACATTACGATCTTCACTCGGATCGTCCTGCCCCTGCTCACCCCGGCCATGGCCTCCTTCTTCATATTCCAGTTCCTATGGGTGTGGAACGATCTGCTGGTGTCGCTCACTTACGCTGGCGGTACCGCGAAGACCGCCCCGCTGACGGTGCGTCTGGCCGACCTGTCGGGCACCTACGGGGACGATTGGAACCTGCTGACGGCGGGAGCATTCGTCTCCATCATCGTGCCCGTGACCGTGTTCCTCCTGCTGCAGAAGTACTTCGTGCGCGGCATGATGGCGGGGTCAGTGAAGAGCTGACCGCCGCCCCGGGCCGATGCCGCACGGATCGCGTCGTCCCGACAGGGCCCCGCGAGGCTCACTGGGGGAGCGTGGGAACTGAGGAGACCGATGACCACGATCGCCGACGTCGCCCGGGCCGCCAAGGTGTCGATATCCACGGCGTCGCGGGCCCTGCGCGACAACCCGCAGATCTCGGAGGCGACGCGCCGTCGGGTGAAAGATGCGGCGCGCGAGCTTGACTACGTGGTCAACACCTCGGCTCGACGCCTGGCCAGCGGGCGCACCAATGCCGTCGGCCTGCTCGTGCCCTATGTGACGGGATGGTTCTTCGGGCAGGCGATCACCGGTGCGGAGCAGGTGTTGCGGGCGGCCGGGCATGACGTCCTGCTGTACAACCTGGTAGACGTCGATGGCCGCCGGAGCTTCTTCGAGCGCATGCCCCTGCGCAACGTGGTGGGAGGGGTGCTGGTCTTCTCCCTCGCGCTGAGCCAAGAGGAGATTGAACTTTTCGGGCGCTACCGCATTGCTCTGACCACCTTGGGCGAGGCGACGGCGCAGGTCAGCTCCGTCATGATCGATGATCGCGCCGCTGCGGCCACGGCGGTGCGCCACCTGCTCAACCTGGGCCACCGGCGTATCGGCCTGATCAGCGGTGAACTGGATCATCCGATGGGCTTCAAGTCCTCGCGCCTGCGTCACCAGGGATACCTGGAGGCCTTGGCTCAGGCCGACGTCGTTCGCGATCCCGCACTGGTCGTCGAGGCCGACTACACCGTTCAGGGTGGATGCCTGGCCGTGGCTCGGCTGATGAGCCTGGCCGAGCCGCCGACCGCCATATTCGTGATGAGCGATGAAATGGCGATCGGGGCCATGCACACGGCGCGGTCCATGGGCATCCGTGTTCCCGAGGATCTGTCGGTGGTGGGCTTCGACGACTACAAGATGTCGGAGCTGTTCGGACTGACGACCATTCGGCAACCCGTGCTGGCAGAGGGGCGTAGTGGTGCCGAACTGCTGCTGTCTGCGCTTGGAGACGGGGCGGACACACCCGTGCACAGGGTGCTGCCGACCGAACTCGTCGTTCGCGCCACCACCAGGAGATTCGAACCTCGCCCCTGGTAGGCGTCGTGAATTACTGCTCAAGGGTGGCCTTCGCGTGACCTTTGCGAGACACTTGGTGTGTGAAGCGTGTCCTTGTCACCGGCGCCCGTGGCTACCTCGGGTCGAATCTGCTGCCGCGGCTAGTGGCGGCGGACTGGGAGGTGCGTGCCCTGGGGCCGCGTCGTCCTGCGCCGGAGCACCCGCTGCCGGTTGATGTGGAATGGGTGACGGGTTCCGTGCTGGACTCGGAGGAACTCGGCGGGGCGATGGAGGACTGCGACGCCGTCGTCCACCTCGCCGCCCGCATCACCCTGCGGCGGCGCGATCCCGCCGCCTGGCGGCTCAACACCCACGGTCCGGCGCTGGTGGCGGCCGCGGCGCGTCGTCGCGGCATCCGCCTGGTGCACTGCTCCTCAATTCACGCCCTGGACTGTTCCGCCGCCGGAACCATAACCGAGGCCACGCCACTGGCGGATGCGAATCGCCCGCTGTATGACCGCTCCAAGGCCGTGGGGCAGCGGGCCGTGGCGGCCGAGGTCGCGCGAGGGCTCGATGCCGTGATCTGTCTGCCCACCGGAATCATTGGCCCCGTCGATCGCGATTCGCGGGTGAACCGACTCATTCTCGCCGCCGCGCGGGGATCCCGTCCCCCGGTGGTGACCGGTGGCTTCGACTGGGTGGATGTGCGGGATGTCGCCGCCGCCATCGCGGTGGCCCTCGACTGGGGCCGGTCGGGCCGCTCGTATTTGCTCGGGGGCACGCGCGCGCAGCTGGTGACTCTGATGTCGCTCGGGGCGATCCTGGCTGGGCGGCGGCCGCTGCACCCGGCGATTCCGCTGGAGTGGGCGCGGCCATTGGCGCCCTTAGGGGAAGTGGTGGGGCATCGGCTCGGCACCGACGTCTTCACGCCGGCCGCGCTCGGTGCCCTGTCCGACAATCCGACGGTCTCCAATCGGCGGGCCCGTGAGGAACTCGGCTTCCTGCCCCGACCGCTGGCAATGACCGTGCGAGACCTGCTCGACTCCACCGGCATCAAGACGGTCGGCTGAGCCTTCACTCCGAGGCGCCGATGTTGAAGATCCAGCGGATGCCGAAGGGGTCCACGAGCACGCCGTTGAGGTCACCCCAGGGCGTCTGCTCCAGCGGCTCGACGATCTGTGAGTCCCGGGCCAGGCCCTTCCAACAGTCGGTCAGACGCTCGCGCTCCTCTCCGTTCAGACATAGCGCTACGGCGGAGCCGACTGCCACCGGTTCCTCGGACAGCGGCCGATCGGTCGCGCGCAGCACGAAGCCGTCCGGTGTGCGCAGCACGCCGTAGAGCACGTCCTGTCCGTGGCCCGGATCGGCGGGAACCTCCCAGGCGGCGAAGGTCTCAATGTCCAGCTCTCCGCCCAGGGCTTCGCGGTAGTAGGTGAGTGCCCGGCGGGCCTGCCCGGCGAAGCTGATGTAGGCGCTGAGGTCGGCTTTCATGCGTGTCTCCTTGTGCGGCTTGTCCACGGTTCCGGTGGAGGCACGAGCCACGGCGGCCCTCGCCACCGGTTAGGCTCATTCTTGGAGAGAAAACCGGACGTCTTCTGTCATGGATGGGGGAGCAGATGCGGGCGGATCGGCTGCTGCGCATGATATGGATGCTGAGCGGACGTTCCGCGCCGACGCCGGCGACGGAGCTTGCCGACCGGCTCGATGTCAGCGTTCGCACCGTACTGCGCGACGTCGAGGCCCTTTCCACCGCGGGTGTCCCGGTCTACACGCGGCAGGGGCGCGGTGGCGGCGTGAGCCTGCTGCCACACTGGCGCCCGGACCTGCTGGGCCTTGAAGCGGATGAGGCCCGGGCCTTGGCTACGGTCGTCTCGCTCGCCGGCGCGGGAGCCCTGGGCCTGGATGACGCCGTTGAGCGGGCACTCGACAAGGTGGCGGCGTCCGCAGCCTCACGAGGAGCACCCGAAGAGTCGGGCGAGACGGTGCGCCTGGGGACCCGGGTGGTCATAGATCCCGAGGGGTGGCTGCCCGGCATCGGCGGGCGATCGTGGTTGAAGGAAGCTCTGGCGGCGGTCGAGGGCGGATATAGCGTTCGCTTCCGCTACACGCCGGGTCAGTCGGGCGCGACTCGGGAGGTGGTCAGCCCGGCCCTGGGTCTGCTGTGCGCGGGCTCCGACTGGTACCTGGTGGGACGCGCGGAGCACGAGACTCGTTTCTTCCGACTGGACCGCATTGACGAGTTGGAGACGTGCGAGGCCGACGGCGCGGAATCGTCGTCGGCCTCGGCGGGGTCGGAGGAAGGATCTGGCAAGTCGACCGGATTTGGGAGGGCCGCGTCTGCAGAAGCCGCAGAATCTGTTGACGCCCGATTCGATCTGCTCGGCGAGTGGCACGCCGCCCGCGAGCGCTTCCGCTCCCGGTTTCATCCCCTGCCCGCGCTCCTGGAGTTGCAGCCGGACGCCCTCGGCCGGCTGCGCAGCCTGGTGCAGGTGGAGGCGATCGAGGCCGGCGGGGAGCAGCCCGACGTCGCCCTCGGCGACGGTGAGATTCCCGTGTCCTCGGCAGACAACTGCCCATCCGTGCGGGCGCGAGTGGTCTTCGCCGACATTTCCCACGCCTTGGAGGCGCTGCCCCGACTCGCCGGAAAGGTGCGCGTGCTGGAGCCTCCCGAGCTGCGGGCGAGCATGCGCGAGCTGGCCGAGCAGCTTATGGCTGACCACACCGACGAAGACGAGTCTAAGAAACACGACAGTTGATGTCGTGAATCGGGTGAGAGCCTGTGACGGCAAGGCGGTCGGTACGTAACTTCTACCGATCTCGGCACGTAACAACTACCGAACTCGGTGGTGTGGTGGTTGGGGGAGGGCGGTCAGCTCTCCCGGGGCCGCAGCCGCGCCCTGCGCACCAGTTTGCGCAGCTCGTCCACCCACAGCACCAGTGAGGCCATGGCCACCGCGATCGCCCAGTGCGTCAGGTCCAGGCTCGCCGTGGAGAAGGCCGCCTGCAGGAACGGCACCTCCACCACCGCCACCTGCAGCACCACGCCCAGGGCGATCGCCCCCCACAGCCACTTGTTGACCAGCAGGTGCTTGAAGGCGGAGACCGTCTCGGAGCGGGAGTTGACGGTGTTGAACAACTGCGCCAGCACCAGGGTGGTGAAGGCGGCGGTGCGCGCGGTGGTCAGATCGTCCACACTCAGGGAGGTCTCGATCAGCCCGCCGGGCAGGAAGATGTCGAGTGTGCCCAGCGTAGCCGCCGCCATGACGGCCCCCACCAGCAGTACGCCGCGCCACATGGCGCCGTCGATGACCCGCTCGTCGGGTCGGCGCGGTGGGCGCCCCATGACGTCCTCCACGCTCGGGTCCACACCCATGGCCAGGGCCGGGCCGGAGTCGGTGACCAGGTTGATCCACAGGATCTGGGTGGCCACCAGCGGCAGCACCACGCCGGAGTCGCTGTGCCCGGCGAGCCCGATCACGCCCGCCAGCACCACGCCGCCGAACACCGTGAGCACCTCGCCCATATTGGACGACAGCAGGTAGCGCAGGAACTTCCTGATGTTGTCAAAGATCCGCCTCCCCTCGCGCACGGCGGCCACGATGGTGGCGAAGTTGTCGTCGGCCAGCACCATGGTGGCGGCCTCCTTGGTGACCTGTGTGCCGGTCACCCCCATGGCCACGCCGATGTCGGCGGAGCGCAGCGCGGGGGCGTCATTCACGCCGTCGCCGGTCATGGCCACCGTGTGCCCCTGCGCCTTGAGCGCCCCCACGATCCGCAGTTTGTGCTCCGGAGCCACCCGCGCATACACATTCACGCCTCCGACGACGTCCGCCAGTTCGGCGTCGTCCATGCCGGACAGCTCCCGACCGGTCACCACGCGCGCCCGCGGCTCGGCTATACCCAGGTCGGCGGCGATGCGCCCGGCGGTTGCCGGGTGGTCGCCGGTGATCATGAGCACCCGCACCCCGGCGCGGTGCGCCTCGGCGACGGCGGCGGCCGCCTCCGGGCGGGGCGGGTCGATGATGCCGACCACACCGGCCAGCGTGAGCCCATGCTCCAAGTGCTCGAAGACGCCGTCGGCGCCCGCCTCGGCGACGGCGGCTGCCTCACCGGCGTCCAGCGTCCGATACGCGACCCCCAGGGTGCGCAGTGCCCGGCCGGACATGTCGGCGATGTGTGCCGCGAACTCCTCACGCACCTCGGCGTCCAGAGGCCGGTCCGTGTCGCCCACGCGCACCGAGGCGCAGCGCTCCATGAGTACATCGGGGGCGCCCTTGGACAGAAGAATCGTGGTGCCGTGCTTGGCGTCGGTGTAAAGCACACTCATGAGCTTGCGCTCGGAGGTGAAGGGCACTATGCCCACCCGGGTGAAGCGGCCCTCCCGACTGCCCTGTGTGCCGAGTTTGCGTTCGGCCACCAGGAAGGAACCCTCAGTGGGGTCGCCGACGACGCTCCATACCCCCGCGTCCTCGGCCAGCTCGGTGTCGGAGGCCATGGCCCCGCCGGAGAGCACCACGGTGACCTCATCGCGCAGCGCCCCGGTCAGTGGCTCCGCGTCCGGGCGGCCGTCGCGGTCGGCATCGGGGGCCACGTCGCCGCTCGGCTCGTAGCCGATGCCGGTGACCACCGTGGTGCCGGAGGCGGAGACCACCTCCTGAATGGTCATCTCCGAGCGGGTGAGTGTGCCGGTCTTGTCCGAGCAGATCACGGAGGCCGACCCCAGGGTCTCCACGCTGCTGAGCTTCTTGACCACCGCCTTGTGCAGTGCCATCCGCTGCACGCCCAGCGCCAGCACCACCGACAGGATCGCCGGCAGACCCTCCGGTACGGCCGCCACCGCCAGGGACACCCCCAGCAGCAGGGCGTCGATGAAGGAGTCCGCGGTCCGCTCCGGTGTGAGTGCCAGCAGGGTGGCCACCACCACGACGGCGATCACCACTACGATCCCGCCCAGCATCTTGGATACGCGGGAGATCTCCTGCTCCAGGGGGGTGTCCTCGTCCTCGACGGCGTCGAGCATGCGGGCGATCGCACCCATTTCGGTCGCCCCGCCCGTGGCCGTGACTACGGCCTGCCCGGATCCCTGGGCCACAGAGGTGCCGCGGTAGACCATGCCGGCGCGGTCGGCCAGGTCCGCATCCGCGGCGACGGCCTCGGCACTCTTGGAGACGGCGTCGGCCTCACCGGTGAGGGAGGCCTCGATCACGCGCAGGGAGGCGGCCGACAGCAGGCGGGCGTCGGCTCCCACCTGGTCGCCCTCGCCCAGGATCAGCACGTCCCCGACCACCAGCTGGGCGGAGGGGACGACGACGCGCGCCCCGTCCCGCAGTACCGTGCTGGAGGCCCGGGTCATGGCGGACAGGGCGGCGACGGCGTCGGCGGCCTTGTTCTCCTGTACGAAGCCGAGCACCGCGTTGAGGGTGATGACGGCGAAGATCACCAGCGCGTCCACGGGCACGCCGTGGGCGCCCTCCAGCACCCAGGCGACCGTGGAGATTACGATCGCGAGGATCAGCAGGTAGACCAGCGGCTCGGCGAATTGCGCCAGGAAGCGGCGCCAGGCAGGTACCGGGGGCCTGCTGGGAAGCTCGTTGGGGCCGTCGGCGGCCAGTCGGGCGGCGGCGGAGTCGGCTGTCAGACCGATCTCGGGGTCGGTGCCCAAGGACGTCGCCACCTCCTCGCCCGGCAAGGACCAGGGCGCGGTGGGCGGAGCGACAGGGGCGGTCAACTGTGCGGTCACGGGCATATCCCACCAGCGGTGCGCCCCGACGTCGAGCACCGTTCGCCGTCAGCGCCTCCCGGTCGCGTTTCGGGTGGAGTTCAACGGCGTCACAGCGTCCTCATAGGCTGCGGCACGAGGATGAGTTGCGTGTGTCTCCCGCTGGTGCCCGAGCGTGCTCGGCGCGCACAATTGACCTATCTGACAGGCCGAATGGTGGCCCGAGGACCCCTCGGCGTGATGTGATGAAGCCGGACGAAGCTGCGGACAGGAAGAGGAGCGCATGGCAGACTCCGCGAATCAGGGTGGTACCCGACCCACGGGCCGGAAGCTCGCCCAGGCGGCCAGCGCCGGGCACGTGACCAAGGCGCACAAGGAGAAGCGGCCCAAGGGCAGTAAGCGTCCCGCGGGCCGTGCGGACAAGGCCGTGGACGGGGCGGCTGTGGGGCGGCGTCGCCGAATCAACTACCCGCGCGCCGGCAAGGGACCGATCCGCCGCTGGCTGCCCAGCTGGCGGTTCATGCTGGGAAGCTTCCTGCTCCTGATCGTGCTGGCCGTGTCCGGCTTCGCCGTCGCCTACTCCATGGTCAGGGTGCCCGAGCCCAGCGAGTTCGCCCAGGCGCAGACAACCACCGTCTACTACGCCGACGGCACCACCGTCATGGGTGAGTTCGCCGAAGTGGATCGGGAGATCATTGATGCGACCCAGCTGCCCGAATACGTGGGCAACGCCGTGGTCGCCTCCGAGGACCGCACCTTCTACTCCAACAACGGCATCGACCCCAAGGGCATCATCCGAGCCTTCGTCAACAACCTGCGCGGCGGTGCCCTCCAGGGGGCCTCCACCCTGACGCAGCAGTACATCAAGAACTACTACGTCGATACCACCAGCTCCTACGTAGGCAAGTTCAAACAGGCGATCATGGCTATCAAGATCGACCGGGAGATGAGCAAGCAGGAGATCCTCGGCTCCTACCTCAACACCGTCTACTTCGGGCGCGGCGCATACGGCATCGAGGCGGCCTCCGAGGCGTTCTTCGGTCATCCCGCCTCCGAGCTGACGGTATCGGAGGCGGCGCTGCTGGCCGGCATCCTGCCCTCGCCGAGCAACTGGGATCCCGCCTTGGACCCGGACCAGGCCGCCGCCCGCTGGCAGCGCGTGCTGGACTACATGCTTGAGGACGGTTACATCACCCAGGAGCAGTACAACTCCGCCGAAATGCCCGAGACCATAGCGACCCAGACGAAGGAGACCTACGGCGGCCCCACCGGCTACCTGCTGCAGATGGTGCGCGCAGAGCTGGAGGCCAAAGCCGGCATGGAGCCCGAGAACATCGACACCGGCGGCTACAGGATCGTCACCACGATCGACAAGAAGAACCAGGACGCCGCCGTCGCCGCCGTCAACAATCTGCCCGAGGGGGCCTCGCCGAATCTGCGTGCGGCACTGGTGTCGATTGATTCCAGAACCGGCGGCATCCTCGCCCTGTACGGCGGGGAGGACTACCTGACCAACCAGGTCAACTCCTCCACCGACGCCGTCGCCCAGGCCGGCTCCACCTTCAAACCCTTCGCGATGGTGGCCGCGCTGGAGAACGGGGACACGCTCGCCAACGGCTACAACGGCGACTCGCCCATGGTCATCGACGGCACCACCTTCCAGAACTTCCAGAACGTGTCCTACGGCTGGTCCAACCTGGTTAAGGCGACCACCTACTCGATCAACACCACCTACCTGCAGCTCAACCGAGACGTGGGCCCGGAGGTGACCAATGAGGTGGCGGTGCGTGCGGGCTATCCGCAGGACACCATGGGTCTGGACGCCTACGTCCAGAACGTTCTCGGTTCGGCCTCGCCGCATACGATTGACATCGCCACCGCCTACGCGACCTTCGCCTCTCAGGGCACCAAGCGCGACACGCATATCGTCGATACGGTCACCAACTCCGCGGGTTCGGTCGCCTACACCGGCTCCAAGGATGGTGAGAAGGTCTTCAGTGACGACGTGATGGCCGATTCCACCTATGCGATGCAGCAGGTGGTCAACGCCGGCTCCGGTACGACGGCGCTCGAACTCGGACGGCCGGTCGCGGCGAAGACCGGTTCCTCCTCTGACAACAAATCCGCTCAGTTCGTTGGCTACACCCCCCAGATCGCCACGGCGGTGACTCTCTACCAGACCGGGGAGGACGGCTCGGAGGAGTCGATCACCCCCTGGGGCTACTACGGGGAGATCACCGGCTCGACCTATCCGGCGGACATCTTCACCGAGTACATGACCACGGCGCTCGCGGATCTGCCGATAGAGGACTTCCCCGAGCGCACGGCCGGCTCATACACTCCCGGCGGCCTGTACGGCACCCCCGCCCCGGTGGAACCGGTGGAGACGACCAACAACACCCCCGAAGCCCCGGTTCAGACCGAGGCGCCCATTGAGCAGCCCACTCAGCAGGCCCCCGCGACCCAAGCGCCGGAGCAGAACGTCCCCACTCCGGGTGGTGACGATGACGACAACGATGACGACGATGACGAAGATGGCGATTCTCCCGGCGGCCAGGGAGGTGACTTCAATCCGAACCCGGGCGGAGGAGACGACACTGGTGAGAATCCGGGCGGCAACGGTGACGGCTCGGGTGACAGCGGCGGCCGCCAGAACCAGCAGGGCGTGGGGCGGTAGCCTCCATCCGGCTCCACCGCGCCGATGCGTGGCGCACCGCACGCCTGGTGCCGTGGTTACCGCCTTTCAGCGAACCGGTCCCCTCAGGTATGGTGACCGGCGAGCCGCCGACTCCGTGCACGTTCCTGCGGGCCGGACGACGCGGCCGAACGCATCACCCTCCTGTCACGGAGAGACCGTGACCGCTTGAGACCAGAGGAGGTGGGTACAAAGCATGCGTCATTACGAGATGATGATCATTCTCGCGCCCGAGACGGATGAGCGCACCATCGCTTCCGCGCTTGAAAAGATGCTGCAGGTCGTTCCCAGTAACGGGGGTACCGTGGACAAGACAGACGTCTGGGGCAAGCGCCGTCTCGCGTACGACATCAAGAAGAAGTCCGAGGGCATCTACGTGGTCGTCGACATGACTACCACGCCGGAGGTGGCCCAGGAGCTCGATCGCCAGCTCGGCCTGAATGAGTCGGTGCTGCGAACCAAGCTGCTGCGCGCCGAGGCCTGAGCGCGAACCGGAACGGAGACAAGCAATGGCCGGCGATACCGTCATCACGATCATCGGGAATCTGACTGCGGACCCCGAGATGCGTTTCACGCCCTCGGGGGCGGCGGTCGCCTCCTTCACCATCGCCTCCACTCCGCGGAGCTTCGACCGTCAGGCCCAGGAGTGGCGCGATGGGGAGACCCTGTTCATGCGCTGCTCGATCTGGCGTGACGCCGCGGAGAACGTGGCCGAGTCACTGACCAAGGGCACCCGCGTGATCGCGCAGGGTCGCCTGCAGCAGCGCTCCTACACCACCCGTGAGGGCGAGAACCGCACGGTGGTGGAGATGCAGGTCGATGAGATCGGCCCCTCACTGCGCTACGCCAAGGCGCAGGTCACCCGCCAGCCCCGCGGGGGCGGCCAGGGCGGCTTCAATCAGGGCGGCCAAGGCGGTTACAACGCCGGCCAGCAGCAGGGCGGATACAACCAGGGCGGTTACAGCAACGCCCCGCAGGGCGGCCAGGGCGGTTACAGCCAGGGCGGCCAGCAGGGCAGCTACAACGCCCCGGCAGGCGGCGCCCCGGACGACCCCTGGGCCACCGGTGGCTCGACCAACTTCGGTGACGAGCCCCCATTCTGATTCGCTCTCCGGCCGGCGGTGCTGTTTCGCGTCGGCATTCGCCCGGTTAGGCCGGGCAGGCGCCATCCGGCGCCATTCAAATCTCGCAATAGACCTACGGGCGCCGTCCGGCGCCGCATCCAAGGAGTACCACCATGGCGAAGCCCCAGCTTCGTAAGCCCAAGAAGAAGATCGCACCGGTGAAGGCCGTCAAGGTCGGCACTATCGACTACAAGGACACCGCCACGCTGCGGAAGTTCATCTCCGACCGCGGCAAGATCCGCGCCCGCCGCGTCACCGGCGTCTCCGTGCAGGATCAGCGCAAGATCGCCAGGGCCATCAAGAATGCCCGCGAGATGGCCCTGCTGCCCTACACGAGTTCTGCCCGCTGAGGAGGCGCACGAATATGACCACCAAGCTCATTCTCACTCATGACGTGACCAACCTCGGCGCCGCCGGAGACGTGGTGGAGGTCAAGGACGGTTACGCCCGCAACTACCTCGTCCCCCGCAAGCTCGCCACGCCGTGGACCAAGGGTGCCCAGAGGCAGATCGACCAGATGGCCGAGGCCCGCCGCAAGCGCGCCATCAACTCCCTGGAGCAGGCCCAGGAGGCCCGCGCCTGGCTGTCGAGCAATGTCATCACCGTCACCGCCGCCGCCGGCGACAACGGCCGTCTCTTCGGTGCCGTGACCACCGCGCAGCTGGCCGACGGCGTCAAGGAGGCCGGCGGCCCCGTCATCGACCGCCGCAAGATCGAAGTGATCCCCCCGATCAAGTCCACCGGACGCCACAGCGCCTCTGTGCGCCTGCACGCCGACGTCGTGGCACCCCTTGAGGTCAACGTCGTCCCCGCCCGCTGAGCCGGGTAGCGGCTGACACGAATAACTAGGTCGTAGCCGACGCGCCCTCGGGTGCGTCGGCTACGTCTTTATACGGCGCTTCCGGTTTGAGGGTGTGGCGGTTCGCCGGGTGTGGGTTGTCTGCGCGAATGTGGTGTT
>NZ_JAUMUL010000107.1 GCF_030530635.1 Actinomyces sp. | reverse complement strand
CATGACAGTAGGTCCTCTCAATCAGGGCTTACACAGACCATTGAACACGCCCCCGGTGCCGACAGCGTGGCGACGGCGCACTTCACCAACACCTACACCCGGCTTAAGGGGACCTTCTCCATCGCGAAGACGGTGGCCGGTGAGGGTGACTTCTCCGGTGACACCTTCGCCTTCGATTACACCTGCTCCACCGGCGAGAGCGGCACCTTGAACGTTCCTGGTTCGGGGGCTGCGGTGACCTCGCCCGAGCTGCCTGCCGGCGCCGTGTGCGACGTTACCGAGCAGGAGGGCTCCGCCTTGCGGCAGGGCTACTCGGTGGACTCGACGGTGTCCGGCTCCCAGGTGACCATCGTCAAGGATCAGACCACTGCGGTGACGGCCACCAACACCTACGCCCAGGACAAGGGCACCTTCTCCGTGGCCAAGCAGGTCACCGGTGACGGCAACTTCTCCGGCGACACCTATTCGGTGACCTATGAGTGCGCGCTGCCCGATGGTTCGACCAGCACCGGCACGCTCAGTGTTGTGGACGGTGGTAAAGCCGACGGTCCCAGCCTGCCGGCGGGCACCCAGTGCACCGTGGGAGAGGAGGGCGCCTCCCGAGCCGGTTATGCGCTGGCGACCAGTACGACGGTCGATGGCCAGCAGGGCTCGTCCTTGACCATCGCCAAGAACGCCACCGCGCAGGTTGTGGTCACCAACAACTACACCCAGCGGGTCGGTGGTTTCCAGATCGCCAAGACGGTGGCCGGTGACGCCTCCAAGCAGGCTCCCGAGCAGTTCGTCTTCGACTACGCCTGCACCACCGACGACGGCTCCAACCCCTCCGGCGAGGTGAGCGTGAAGGCGGGTGAGTCCGCGCACGTGGAAGTCCCTGTGGGCAACTGCCGGATCACCGAGCGCGAGGCCTCGGTGGCCGGAACCGATCTGGTCACCACCATCACCGTGAACGGTCAGGCCGCGGGCCGCCAGGCCGTCGACTCTCAGGCGGAGGTTGAGGTGGTGGACAGTGCCGCAGCCAATGTAGTGTTCGTCAACACCTACACCGCGCACCGGGGTACCTTCTCAGTGACCAAGACCGTTGAAGGCGCCGAGGTGGGCCAGCGGGCCTTCGCCTTCGCCTACACCTGCACCGACGGCTCGCAGGGCACACTGAACGCGAAGGCGGACGGCCAGAGCGTCCAGCCTGAGCAGACCTTCCCGGTCGGTACCCAGTGCACCATCACCGAGAACACCGGCTCCGCCGGGATCAACGGCTATGACCTGACCGCCCCGCAGGCCCAGACGGTCTCAATCACCCACAAGGACCAGGTCCAAGCCACCACCTTCACCAACACCTACACGCCAACATCGGCACCCAGCCCGGCACCAACGGCCGAGCCGACCGCCACGGTCGAGCCCAGCGCCACGGCCACCATAGGCAGCGGCACCGGCCCATTGGCCCGTACCGGCGCGGCCATCCAGGTACCCGCGATCATCGCCCTGACCGCCCTGGCCGCAGGCGCGATACTGCTGCACCGTCGTCGCCGGGCATAACGCCCAGACAATGCGCTCAGCGCCACACCCCAGACCGGACCCCTGCGCCTAACCACGCAGCGGCCCCACCACGAAGGGCCGGCCACCTACCCGATGCCACAGGTGGCCGGCCCCTCGTACACAAAAGAACACACCACACCACCTCGTACCTAGCACATCCCATGCGGATAGTCGGTTCACACAGCCCTCTGCGGGATACTTCCTCGGCGCACAACCAGTGGGGTACTCGCTGCTCCCAAAATACCGGTGCAGCCCAACCACGATGAGCCCGTTACTGGTGTCGGTTTCGGGAAGGAGCCTGTCCTGGTGCGGCAATCAGATGCCGGCGCAGGTGGGGGACCACCTGCTCGATCTGCCAGGGACGTGCATCCAGCGCCTCAAGGACCGCGGTTATACCCGCGACTGACACGTCCACCTCAACGCCTGCGGCCCGACCCTCACCGATCTGCCAGGCTAAGTGGCGCTGAGCGTCCGTGCCCAGAAGCAGTTCGTGAGGAATCCGCAGCTGTTCGGCGCGCTCACGCACGGCGCCGCGTACCTGCTCCAGGGCGCCAGCAGCCTCGGGGTGATGCCGATTCCAGGAACGCGGTTGCGGCAGCTCTCCGGGGGCGAGCGGCGCATGAACGGGGGGCAGCTGGTCCTCCGGCAGCGACAGGGCCCGCTCCACCGCCTGCCACCACAATTGGTGATACTGACGCGCTGTTCGTGATGAAAACTCCCTTAGGGTGGCGAGCCTGTGTCGTGACTTAGGCCGCGCGACTGCGGCTGCTACCAGGGCCCGGTGCGGCAACAACTTTGATGGTGTTACATCCAGCCGCCGAGCCAAGTCCTCTCGGACAGTCCACAATTCACGCAGCACCGCTGCGGATCGGGGTGAGCGCAGCGCCGGTCCGGATCGGGGTGTGCGCCGCCAAGGGTCCGGCCGGGGCGGCCGGGACGGGTGAGCGAGTTCGTGGGCGAACTCCTGTGCCGCCCACTGCATTCTCCCGGCCGCCTCAAGTTCCTCTTTCAGCGCATCGCGCAGAGGGAGGAGTAGCTCGACGTCCAGTGCCGCATACACCAGCCAGGACTCGGGGAGCGGGCGAGTGGACCAGTCGGCGGCAGCATGGTCCTTGGCCAGGCGCAGCCCCAGTGTCTCCTCGACGACAGCGCCAAGTCCCACGTGCTGGCGTCCCAACAGGCGAGCGGCCAGCTCAGTGTCGAACAGGGTCTTCGCAGTCAGTCCCAGTGCCGTCAGGCAGGGCAGGTCCTGGTCGGCGGCATGCAGCACCCATTCCGGGCCGTCCAAAACGTCTGCTAGGGCGGACAACTCGCCCGCCTGACGTGGATCGATCAGCACAGTTCCGGCGTTCTGGCGTCGCAACTGCACCAGATAGGCGTCCTGGCCGTAGCGGAAGCCGGAGGCTCGCTCGGCGTCGACGGCGATCGGCCCGGTACCGGCGTCCAGGGCGGCGGCCGCACGAATCAGCGCTGCCGGTGTGTCGGTCACCGGGGGCAGGCCCTCAGCGGGGCAGCGGTAGTCGATGACCGCATCCACAGGCACGGGCGCGTCGGTAGTGCCCCTAACGGCGGCGGGACGTGGCGCAGGGCCCCCGCTCACCGGGCCGCACCCGCCAGACCTAGTGGAACGGCACTCTCCGGCTCGTGCCCGGCGGTGAGGTGAATCAGCTCGTACCAGGCCAGAAGGTGCGGGCCCAGGTCGGGCGTTGACGGGCTCCAGGAGGAGCGGATCTCGACGTGCGCGCAGGCGTCGGTCAACTCCAGGCCACCGAAGGTGTCGGACAGCACCCGGGTGACGGTGCCGACCAGTGCGTGCCGGCCGGCGCCGGAATGGTCAAGCGCGTCCGTCAACCAGGACCAGGCAGCCGAACCGAGCAGTGGATCTGCGCCGATCTCCTCGTCCACGCGCGCACGCACCATAACCACCAGCCGGAAGTCCCCGGCCCAGGCCGGTTGAGTACGCGGATCGTGCAGCACTACGAAGCGCCCCGAGGCTACTGGCGTCCCGGCCTCCGTCTCCGAGGTCTCAGCGGTCAGCGCTGCCGCATAGGGGGCCAGCCGCCCCGGTGCGGGCGCCTCTTGCAGGATCAGGCCCCGCGGTCGGGCCGTGGCGCGCAGCGACTCCAGGGCGTTACGGAAGCGCTCCGGTATTGGGGACGCGTCCTGCTCGTGCATCGGCGCGCGGGGGATATCAGCCACCGCCTCAGGCTACCGGCGTGCATGCACGCGCCGTGTCGCCACGCCGGACGGGACGGCGTCGTTGGACGTATCAGACCGGCCGTGCATGCCGTGGACCCGCCCGCCGGTCTATCGTGAGACGGGCCAGGCGGGTCAAGTCTCTTGGTGTGGTGTAAATGTTCTAGGCGGTGATGGCCATGATGGGGTGGGTGGTTTCGGCTTGTTCGTGGAGGATGTGGGTCAGGTGGCGTAGGGAGGTTTCGGATAGGTAGCGGCGTTCGCCGTACTGCCATCTCTTCGTGCTGCTCTTGTAGGACCGCACCGACCAGTCTGGTGACGGAGTCCCGGTCGGGCAAGAGTCCTGGACCACGTCCGTGCGGCGCTTGATCTCACGGTTGAGCCGTTCAATGGGGTTGCCCGTCCAGATCTTTTGCCAGTGCTCCCTGGGGAAGGCGGCGAACGCGGTCAGGTCCGGCTCGGCCTCGACCAGCATCTGCGCTATCTCAGGGAAGCTGGCCCTGAGGGACTTGATCACCTGCTTGTAGGTATCCTTCACGGCCTCGCTAGTGGTCTGGGCGAAGATCGTCGAGATCAACGCGTTCACGGGCTTGGAGCGGGCCGAGCCGAGCTTGGAGGTAACGTTGCGGGCGAAGTGAACCCGGCACCGCTGCCACGAGGCGCCCGGCAGGATGGCCTTGACCGCGTTCTTGATGCCCCAGTGGGCGTCACTGGTCACTAGTACGACGCCCTCCGGGTTCTGGTCGGTAGGCACTTTCAGGCCGCGCTCGCGCAAGGATCGCAGGAAAGCGGTCCAGAAGTCCGTGGTCTCGGCGTCGCCGACGCTCATGCCCAGGATCTCCCTCCTGCCCTGGGCTGAGACCCCGGTGGCCACTACTAGGGCCTGGGAGACGACCCGGTGGCCCAGCCTTACGTCCACGTAGGTGGCGTCGAGGAACAGGCAGTGGGGGAACCAGGTGTGGTCCAGGGGTCGGGACAAGAACTCGTGCACGCCCTCGTCTATGTCCTTGCAGACCCTGGAGACGGTCGCCTTGGAGATCCCGGACTCGTTGCCCATGGCCTTGACGAGGTCGTCGACCTTGCGGGTGGATACCCCCTCTATCCAGGCCTGGCAGATCACTGCGCACCAGGGCCTTGTCCACCCGCTTACGGGGCGAGAGCAGGGAGGGGAAGAACGAGCCCTGCCTCAGCTTGGGGATGGCCAGGTCGACCTCCCCGGCGGTGGTAGCCAGCCTCTTAGCCCTCGTACCGTTACGCCGGTTGGTGCGCCTCTCGGTGCGCTCATACCTGTCGGCACCGATCACCGCGGAGGCTTCGGCGTCCACGAGGTCTTGCAGGCCGGCCTGAAGCAGACGACGGAACACATCATCGTGGGCCAGGTCGGGGTCCGCAAGGACTTCCTGAATCAGCGTGGACACGGCAGACTTGTTCTCGGGCATCGTGGGTCTCCTTCGTGAATCTTTGGACGGATGAACAACGGGCTCCCACGATGC
>NZ_JAUMUL010000106.1 GCF_030530635.1 Actinomyces sp. | reverse complement strand
ACGATGACGGCGTACAGGCCCTCCTTGCCGCCGAAGTGCTCGTAGACCACGGGCTTGGACACCTTCGCCCGATTGGCTATCTCCTCAATGCTGGTGGCCTCGAACCCCTTCTTGGCGAAGAGGGCGCGGGCCACGGCGATGAGCTGCTCGCGTCGCTCGGAGGCGCTCATCCGGGTTCTTTTGCTGTCCTTGCTGCTCATGGCTGGTGGTGGATCGTCCGTGCCGTACTGTCTTGCTTCGGGTGTCGCGAAGGAGAATCGACCGGAGGTGAGGTTGCGATGGTAACAACCGGCAAACAACCCTCTTAGGCAGGCTTCGCTTAGCTTAAAGCTTAACATGTCGGGTCTCGCGGCGGCGGGGTGTGCTCGGGCCTGCGGCCGTTACGTATCTGGGCCTGCGCGCCCGCGGGCGTTATGGACTCTGGTCTGCGGGCGATCGGCGGTGTGGGTCTTGCTCGCGGGGCGGCAGGTGTGGCGAGGCGTGGGACGGTAGAATCGGGATGACATCCCAGTAACGTGTTAGCGGTGATATCATAACGGCCAATTCAATGAGCGCTCGGCGTCCGCTGCCCTGCGCCGATGAGAGGAGACCACGTGCACGCATCCGATCAGCGACGCCTCGTCGCACGCGAGATCGCGGATCGCCTGAGTCGTGGTCTGGGTTCGCTCTACCTGGTGTCTGCGCCGTCGGTTCCCGGAGTCTGGTCGCTCGGTCCCGCGCTCGCCTCCGACGTTGCCGACCTGCTGCTCGAAGTCAGGACAGTGGAGGTGGATGCCGAGATCGGTTGCGCGCCACCGGCCGATCACCCCGGCCTCGACGCCGCCGACGTCCTGCTGAGCAACTGTATGAACCAGGTCATTGAGAAGCTGTGCCAACATCGCGAGCAGGCCGATCTGTGCGCGGGACTCGAGTCGCTGCGCATGAGCGTCAAGGATGGGGCGACCGTCGATGCTCTATCGGACGCGGCTACGGACCTCGCCGCCGCCTTCAGCGGCCCTCCGGTGCTCGTCGTCGTCTCCGCCCGCGGTATGCGCGATCAGCTGTCGACCACCCGGATGCGGAAAGTCGCCTCCCTCCTGGCCACGACCCCCCTCGCGATTGTCGTGCTCCTGCCGGAGGGTGACGTCGGCGAGGTGGCGGAACCACCCTTGTTCACCGCCTCCATCCGGCATCTGGGGCCCGACGACGTGAGGGACCTCATCGGCGCTCAGACCGCCGCCTATGTCGATCCACTGGTGGCGGGGTGGATCTCCCGCAGTACGGCAGGGCGGATCGCCGACATCCGTGCTCAGGGCGCCGCCATGAGCGGGGCGGCGTTGGCCGGTCGCGAACTGCCGTGGCGCGTGCCGACCGTCTCGGAGCCGACGCGGCGTGAGGCCGCGGAGCGTCTGGTAGCAATGGAGCCGGCACGGCGTGACGCCGTGGTGGCGATGCATCTGCAGTTGATTCCGGATGTGGCTGCGGTCCGGGAGGCCACCGGGACGGTGCCGCCGCCGGAGGCGGAGGATCTGCAGCCGGACACCAACCCCGCCCCCGGGCTGGCCGCTGCCCTGGGCGCCGCCGTCGTTCAGGCCGTCCCGCGGGAGGTGGTGCGCAACCTGCACGAGGCTTTGGCCGACTCCTACCGGGATGGCACCCGGGAACGCTCCTGGCACCGGCTGGAGGCGGGTGGCGCCGCGCCGGACGACTTGGACCGGCTGCTCGCCGCCGCCGCCACAGAACTTCAGCACGGCAGTCTCAACACCGCCTGGCGGATCGTCGACGCCTTGGACCGGAACCGATCCGCGCCCGACCTCTGCCCCGATCAGGAGGCGCGCATCCGGCTGCTGCGAGGGCACCTCGCCCTGCAGCTCGGCTGCACCTTGACCGCATCCTCGTGCCTGCTTCAGGCCATGGGATGGCCCGGCCTGTCTCCGCAGGAGGAGCTGACCGCGATCGCCGGTTACATCACTGCCCGCGGCTGCGAGGGCGTGAGTGTTGAGGAGGACAGCCGGCTGGCCGCTCGCATTGCGGAACTGGGTGCGGTGGAACCGCTACCTGCGGCGCGCTGCCTGATTCTTCTGGCGTCTCAGGAGCGCCTGGTTGGAGCGGCGGACGGTCCTCGCGATTACCTGCACACTGCGATCAAACTGTTGGACACCGATACGGCCAAGGAGCGCCCCGGCTCCGGAAATGCCGGTGCCCTCGCCTTGGCGCAGGCGCTCGCGGCCCGGGTGGACGGGGACCGTGGCAGCGTCTCGAACAACCCGTTGACCGGCGTGTTCGTGGACATCCCCGGCGATACCGCGCGCGGTGATGTCGCCGTATGGGCGCAGGCCGTGATCCACGCCGTCCTGGCGGCCGAGGACCTGTCGGCGGAGAGACCGGTCTTCGTGGAATCGATGCAGTCCCGACTTGCCGGAGCCAGCCCGTTCTATGAGGCGCAGGCGGTGTCCCTCCGGGCGTACCTGAACAGTCGGCTCGGCTGGACCGGCTACGCCCAAGCGGAGTTGATCAGTGACGGCTTCCGAGTTCCGCTGCGAGCCGGACTTACCGGCCTGGGCATGGCCATGGCGGCACAGGGGGCCATGCTGTTCGGCGGCGAGGCCTCCGCCACCGCCTGGCGCGCGGCCATGGCCGGCGGACTGCCGGGCTCCGCCGCCTCCCCCCAACAGCTGTGGGTGGGCGTGCTGGAGGCGGCCGCGCGGCTCGCCTCCGGTGATGGTTCGCTGGCCGGGTTACTGCTCGGCCCCACCGTTTCCGCGGCCGTCCCCCGGGAACGTCTGCGCGCCGTGTGGTCGAGCGTCGTCGACATGGTCATTATCGAGCCCGCGCTGCTTGAGCGTGTGCCGGGCCTGGCCGCTTGGCTCCGGGCACAGGCCGGCGGACGGATGGGCCCCGATCCGGACGATGGACTGCTTACCGTGCTGTTGTCCGACGACGCCGAAGCCATCCCGCTGATCTCGAGGCTCCTGCTGGAGGCCGCCTGCTCCGGTAACGCGGTCAGACAAGTGCGTGCCGACATGGTCTGCGCCGCCCGACTGCGCCGTTCGCCGGGACTCGATCCCGCCGAATTGGGGATGTGCGCGGACGCCGTCTCCTGCGCGCAGGCGCTGGTGGCGCGCGCCACCGAACTCGCCGCGGACAACTCCATGTTCTTCTGGCGTCGCGTGACTGAACGCGCCGGCGGATTCGAGGCGGGCGACGGGGCGTCGTCGATGCCGGCGGTCGTTTCCATCACGCCGCCGGAGCTGACGGACACCGAGCTGCGGGTGGCCCGGCTCGCGGCACGGGGACGCCGCAACAAGGAGATTGCGGCCGAGACCTACATGGCGGTGCGTACTGTGGAACTGCGCCTGACCGGCGTGTACCGCGCCCTGGGGATCTCCAGCCGCAAGGACCTCCCCAAGGCGCTCGCCCTGCATGGCCTGCTCGACGACTGACACGGCCCGTTGGGACCGTCGTCGGGGATGCCGGTCGCCGGAGCTGCATCTCAGCATCGGTGCAGTGCGTCCTGACGACCGTAGGCGCACTAGCGCGCCTACGGTCGTCACGCTAGCCAGGGCCTGGGTGCGGGTGCGACCTCGACTCCGTCCGGCAGCGCGGCCAAGACCCTGCCCACCAGCGTCGTGGGACTCCTGAGATCCGACCACGCGACCCGCAGCACCCGCCAGCCCAGCGTCTCCAGACCTTCTTGACGCTGCTTGTCCCGGTAGAGGGCGTCGCCGCGCCGGGCGTACTTGCCGGCGCCGTCGAACTCCAGCGCGATCCGCAGGTGATCCCAGGCGAGATCGAGGAACCAACCACCGGGGTCTGCGGGCGCCTCGAATTGCAATTGCGGAGTCGGCATACCCGTGACCAAACGCCAATACCGGGTCTCGCTCTCTCCCGGAGACTCTGCGGCCGGGCTGAGCAGCGGCAGCATTCTGGGCGCCCGTGCCACCCCACGGTGACCACGCGAGCGCTCCAGCACAGACTGTGTCTGCGCCAGCAGACGGTCCAGGGCGGGTCGACACCGCCCCGGATCAAAACGGTTGAACCCGGAGCCGGCTCGCAGCAGTGAATCTCCGACGACGAAGGCATCCGGACCCGGCGGGTCCAGCAGACAGTCGGCCAGCGTGCGGGCCAGTGCGGTGGCACCGAGCCCGAGCACGGTGGTGGTGTTCTGCGGCTCCAGGCAGTGTCGACGTCGACACAGCCGCGGCGGCCGTGTTCGCAGGTGCGGATATGAATGCGGTGCTGGGAGCGGATCAGGAGGCAGCGCCTGCAGTACGGGAGTAGGCGTCTACGGCGGGATGGAGCGTGGCCCCGCACCCGGGTTTCCCCCCGCCCCCCCGCCCCCCGGGCGGGGCCGCCGGGCGGGCCGGCCCCGCCCGCCCGACGATCCTGTGCCCGACCGGAGCCGGCCCGGGCACAGGCGGTGCGCTCAGGCGGTGTAGCTCTCGGCCGAGAGGAACCAGGCCTGCTGCTCGAGCTTGAGGGTGACGTCCTCGATGATGCCGGAGGACATGGGGTCGGTCTCGTCGACCACCTTGTGGATGTCGCGCAGGGTGGCGACGACGGCGTTGATGGCGGCAACCTCGTAGTAGACGGCCTCGGTGACGATGGTCAGGTCCGCCGGCGCGGTGGGCAGGGTCGAGGCGGCCAGAGCATCGGGGCGGCCGTCGGGGACGGCGTTGACGGCGCGCATGCGCTCGGCGATGGTGTCCGAGGCCTCGCGCGCGATGTCGACGACCTCGTCGAGCCCCTGGTGGACGTCACGGAAGTTGGCGCCAACAACGTTCCAGTGGATCTGCTTGGTGACGAGCGAGAGCGCGGTGACGTCGACGAGCGCCTGCTGGAGAGCGTCGGTGAGCTCAGGGGTGGCGGTGAAGCTCGGCAGGATGGGAGGAGCGGCAACAGAGTTCATCATGCTTCCTATCTTATCAGAGGCACTCATTAGCGGCGCTGACTTATGTGGTGCGGCGCAGGCGCGCCCCTCAGGCCTGTCCCTGCTGCTCGGCGATCTGCTTCTTCACCGCGTCCATGTCCAGCTCGCGCGCCTGGTCGATCAGCGCGTCAAGAGCCTTCGCCGGCAGGGCGCCCGCCTCGCGGTAGACGAGGACGTCGTCGCGGAAGACCATGAGGGTCGGGATGGAGGAAATGCCCAGGGCCGCGGCCAGACCCTGCTCGGCCTCGGTGTCCACCTTCGCGAAGGTCACGTCCGGGTTCGCCTCGGAGGCCTTCTCGTAGATCGGCGAGAAGCGCTGGCACGGGCCGCACCAGGAGGCCCAGAAGTCGACGAAGGTGATGCCCTCGCCACGAATGGTGTCGTTGAACTGCTCGCCCGTGATGTTGACGGTGGCCATAGG